>JBDNIB010000050.1:0-10116 GCA_041688535.1 Prosthecobacter sp. | reverse complement strand
TGGAGCAGAGCGAGGCGCGCAAGATTTTCGAAGTGCGCGAGCCGATCTACCAGGAGACACGCGACGGCACGATCCTGACGATCGTTCCCGACAAGAAATTCCGCATCTCCTGCACGAACGTCGGCCCCGGAGGCCGCTTCACGCAGTATTTCAGCACCGAGATCACGCCCGAGACCTACGAGAAGGAAATCGCCGCCGCACGGACCTTCGTGTACTATGAGGACATCGCCCCGCTGATGGAGAAGGGGCTGATCAAAGGCGGTACGCTGGAGGCCGCCGTCGTCATTCGCGGCGACACGCTGCTCTCCAAGCAGCCGCTGCGTTTTGCCGACGAATTTGTGCGCCACAAGATCCTCGACATCGTGGGTGACCTGATGCTCTCCGGCAAGCGCATCCTCGGCCACGTCATCGCCGTGCGTCCCGGCCATGGGCCGAATACGGAGTTGGCCCGCGCCATCGTGGCGCAGTACAACCAGATGCGCAGCATGGTGCCGGCGCACGTTCACATCACTGGCGGTGAGACGGTGCTCGACATCAACGAGGTGATGAAAATCCTGCCGCATCGTTATCCCTTCCTGCTGGTGGACCGCATCATCGGCTTCGAGGGCGAGTCGAAATGCACCGGCATCAAAAACGTCACCGTTAACGAGCCGTACTTCCAAGGCCACTTCCCCGGCCATCCCATCATGCCCGGCGTGCTGCAATTGGAGGCGATGGCACAGGTCGCCAGCATCGTGCTGCTGCGCATGCCTGGGAACCAGGGCAAGATCGGCTACTTCATGAGTGCCAACAATGTGAAGTGGCGTCGGCCTGTGCTGCCCGGCGACACGCTGGTCATCGAAACCGAAATTCTCAAGGTCAAGCGGAGCATCGCCACCGGCATTGGCCGGTGCATCGTCAACGGCCAGATCGTCTCCGAGGCCGATCTTATGTTCACTATCGTGGATCGCTAAAACAGACCGCCCACGCATGCCTTCTTCGATTCACCCGACTGCCATCATTGATCCGTCCGCCAAAATCGGTGCGGATGTGCATATCGGTCCTTACTGCATCATCGGTGCCGATGTGGCGATCGGCGACGGTTGCTGGCTACAGCATCATGTGACGATCATGGGGCCGTCGAAGATCGGGGCGCGCAACAAATTCTTCGCCTACGGCTCCATCGGCCAGCAGACGCAGGATTTGAAGTACAAGGAGGAGCCGACCTGGCTGGAAGTAGGCGACGACAACACCTTTCGCGAGTTTTGTTCTGTGCATCGCGCCACCTCACCCGGTGACAAGACGATCATCGGCAGCCACAATAATTTCCTCAGCTACGTCCACATCGCGCACGATTGCAGCGTGGCGAATCACGTCATTTTCTCCAACAACGGCACGCTGGCAGGCCACGTCGTGGTCGAGGACCACGTCATCGTCGGCGGACACACTGCCGTGCATCAGTTCTGTCGCATCGGCACACGTACGATCGTAGGTGGCTGTGCCAAAGTGGTGCAGGACATCCCGCCTGTCTGCACTGCCGATGGCAATCCAGCGCGTGCGCGTGGATTGAATCTCGTCGGCCTGCAACGCGCGGGTTTCACGCGTGATCAAATCCGCGCCTTGCGGGTGGCTTTCCGCAAAGTCTATCGCAGCGGTTTGAACAACGCGCAGGCCGTGGAGGAGCTGCGCGCGGGCGAACTTTCTGCCGAAGCCGCTGCCTTCACCGATTTCGTTGCCGCCACCAAGCGCGGCATCATCCTTGGTGGGAAAGCGTCTGCGGATGAGGAGGAGTGAGCTGCGGAGCGGCCTTCAGTGAGCGTAGCGTGAACTGATAGCGCTTCGGCCACAGCACGCAGGCGGCGGTGATCATGGCGAGGCTGAAATGTGGCACTTCGATGCGGCCCTGACCGACTGGCGAGTAGGCCAGCAGAGCAAAGATGAGATAACCGGCTTTGCCGCCAGTGAGAACGCTACGCAGGGTGAGCCACAGCCAAGTGCCAGCAAACAGCAGCAGCCCCGGCACGCCTAGCTCCAGCCAGAGCGAGACGTATTCGTTGTGCGGGGCGTAGAGCGTGCCGGAAATGCCGGTGCCGTGGCCGAGCAGCGGCTTTTTCATCGCCGCTTCCCAGGCGTCGCTGAGATCCTTCACGCGCTTGGGTGACTTCATCTTTTCGAAGTCGAGGTTGTAGATGGCCTCCAGACGGTCGGCGGTGTTTTTGTCCTTCATCCCCCCATGCTGAGTGTCGCTTTCCAGTACGGCTGCGCCGATGCCCAGCAACGGCAGGGCAATGGCAGTCACGATCATGAGAAAGCCGAAATTTTTTCGCGCGTTGAGCAGCACATAGGCACCGCACAGCAAGGCCAGCACGATCATGCCGCTGCGGCCGTAGGTCAGCGCCACGCCGGGCACGGCCACGGCGATCATGAGGCAGTTGAAGCGGAAATTTTGCGATAGGGCGAAGATGATGCCCAGCATCTCGCACAGCAGTACGGGCGGGAAGTTGGGGTGGCTATTGAAGCCGGAATAGCGGCCCGGAATGCTGGTGAAATGTACCATGCCGAGCATCTCCGCGATTTCGGAGCCGGTGGTGAGCAGCATGGCGCTCACGGCAGCCCACAAGGCGGCTTTCTGCCATTTCTCGGTCGAAAGCACGGCTGCGATGGCGATGAACACCAGCATCATGCGCGTGAGATCCATCGTGATCTGATCCTGATACGAGGAGTCGAAGCGTTGCAGCACTGCTGCATCGAATAGGCGCAGCGCCGGCAGTAGCGCCACGCCCAGCACAGCCAGGCAGAGACGGGGCTTGTTCACCAGCGAGACGGTGATGCACAAAAACACTGAACCGAGTGTGAATAGGATCGGCTTAATGGGGGAGATGCCAGCTTCGTAACTGCCGATGGCCGCATCCGCCGCCAGCGCACCGAGCATGCCGCCGCACACCCACACCAGCACCCACGCGCGGCAGCGGGTCCAGGCGGAAGGTCGGTGCATGGGGTGCGAGTCATTCATGCGCGGTGGTGTTGCAGCCAGGCCTGGAACATGAGCACGTCCCAGAGATAAAAATGCCAGTTCCGCGTGCCGCTGAGGTGCTCGCGCCACTTCTGGCGGATCGGGGCGGGATGGAAGAAGCCTTCGCGTTTCAAACGTGATTCGCTGAGCAAGTCCTCCGCCCACTCGCGCAGCGGTCCGCGCAGCCAGACATCCAGCGGGATGCCGAAACCGCGCTTCGGGCGGTCGATGAGCGTCTTCGGCACATGCCGGTAGAGTGTCTCGCGCATCAGCCACTTGCCCTGGTTGCCACGCACCTTCATGGAAAACGGCACATGCCAGGCGAACTCGATCAAGTCGTGGTCTAGCAGCGGAATGCGACCTTCCAGACTCACGCCCATCGCGGCGCGGTCCACCTTGGTCAAAATATCGCCCGGCAGATACGTCTCCATGTCGAGATGCATCATGCGGTGCGTGAAATCGCTCACGCGTGGCCATGCAGGCGTGTTGGTGATGGCTGTGACGGGATCTTGGCCGCCAATGACGATGTCCTGCGGCTTTTTCCAGTGTGACATCAGGTTCAAATACAACGTCTCCATGCCCGGTGCTGCCACGACCTCGGCCAGCTTGTGCAGCTTGTCGCCGAGCGGGATGTGGCGCAGGCGTTTGGGCAGCACTTTGCCGCCGAGACTGTTCAACATCTGCGGCGGCAGCGCGGTGAGCGTGGCTGCGGCCAGTTTCTTCATTGCCGGCGGCATCCACGAAATTTTGTTCCAGAGGCTGCGGCCCACGGCATAGCGCTCGTAGCCGCCGAACAGCTCATCGCCCGCGTCACCGCTCAGCGCCACGGTGACATGCTGCCGCGCCATTTTGCAGACGAGATGCGTGGGGATCTGCGAGTAGTCGGAGAACGGCTCGTCGTAGAGCGCGGGCAGTTGTGGGATGACATTGAGAGCGTCTTCACCGTTGACATACATCTCGGTGTGATCGGTGCCGAGGTGCTTGGCCACGTCCTTAGCGAACTCGGCTTCGTTGTGTTCTTTCTCGTGAAAACCGATGGTGAAGGTGCGCACCGGCCGCGTGCTCTGCTGCTGCATCATCGCCACGATGAGCGAGGAATCGACACCGCCGCTCAAAAACGCGCCAAGAGGAACGTCGGCGATCATGCGCATGCCCACGGCTTTCTTGAGCAGCGCCTCAAAGGTGTCGATGGCCTCGGTTTCGGTGCCGGTGAATGGATTGTCGAGGCCATGCTCGACGACTTGCGGCAGACTCCAGTAGTAACCGGGTTGTGGCCGCTCTGCGGGTGCGCGGAGTGTCAGCATCGCCGCTGGTGGCAGTTTTTTGAAGCCCTGGTAGATGCACAGCGGATCAGGGATGTAATTGAAGCGCAGCAGCGCGGTCAGCGCTTCGCGATCCACGGCAGCGTTGAAGCCGGGGAAGCGCTGGATGGCCTTCAATTCGGAGGCGAACACGAACGTTTCGCCCACCCAGCCGTAGTAGAGCGGTTTTTCGCCCATACGGTCGCGGGTGAGATGCAGCACGCGCTCCTGCTTGTCCCACACGGCAAAAGCGAACATGCCGTTGAAGCGTTTCGTCGCCTCAATGACACCCCATTGGCGAAACGCGGCCAGCATGACCTCGGTGTCCGAATGGCCGCGCCAGGTGTGGCCGTTCGGTTCGAGTTCAGCACGCAGGTCCTGGAAGTTATACACCTCGCCATTGAAGACGATGATGAAGCGGCCATCGGCGCTGGCCATCGGCTGATGGCCGAGTGGTGAGAGATCGAGAATGGAGAGGCGGCGATGCCCCAGCGCGATGCCGCTATCAGACTCCATCCACGCGCCAGCGTCATCCGGCCCGCGCAGGATGATGGCGTCCGTCATCGCGGTGACGATGGCACTCATTGCATGCCCAGGTACGGATTTGGCGGGAGCGAAGAAGCCGGCTATTCCACACATGGCTGGGCGGGAGTGAGAGGTGAGGCGTGAGAGGTGAGACGTGGCCGTTGCGGCTGTGCTGTCGCATGGCCCGAGGTCAACAGGCATTCAAATTGACGCAGCACACTCGTCAGGGAGAAGCGGGTTTCGATGCGCTGGCGAGCGGCAAGATCCTGCGTGATACCAGCATCAAGAATGCCGATGCAGGCCCTCGCCAGCGCCAAAGCATCCCCTGGCGGAACGATGTGGCCGGTGTCGCCCATGAGCCAGCGGGTGTCACCGATATCCGTGGCGACCACGGGCACAGCACATGCCATCGCCTCGCCAACCACATTGGGGAAACCTTCGCCAAAAGCCGAGGACGAGACGGCAATATTGAGGGAAGCGGTCAGCTCAGGCAGATCGTGACGCTCTCCGAGAAGCTGGACATTGTCCGGCACTTCGAGGGTCTCAGTGTCGGTGCCAACGATAATGAATTGCGCCTGCGGATGCTTCAGCGTGATGAGTTTCGATGCGGCAATGAAGGTGGCATGGTCCTTCATCGGCGCATTGCGGCCAAAGCGACCGATGCGGGGAGCGGTAGGTTGGGTGTGTTCGGCGGATTCGACATCGCAGGCTTCTAGCGCCTGATTCGCCGAACCGCCCGACTCTGGGGGGCGTGATGTAGCAGCGGATGCGCCAAGAGACGGGCGGGCTGTCGCCACACCCATCCTACGTTCATGGGGTCGCCACTTGTGAAGATCGTAGCCGTTGGGAATGAGCTGGGTTTTCGCCGAATGATAGCCGATGGCTTCGTGCTGTTTCGCGCTGAGCTGGGAGTTGTAAGTGATGCGTTTGGCGAGCCATGAAAGCCTGCCAAGCAGTCGAATGACGAACGCAGAGCCGCGTTTTTCGAGTTTCAGGTCGTAGAGGCTCTGGCGGATGTTCCAGATCAACGGCATGCGTTTGCAGCGCATAAATTTGGCCAGCGTGGCAACGAGGCAGCCATGATACATCCAGCCCATGAGCACGTCGGGTTTGACCTGGCGGACGATTTTGAGCAGACGCCACAGCGCGCCGAGCGTGGGCCTGCCTGCGGGTATGTTGAGACTGTGGACTGCGATACCGGCGGCGCGGAGCGTGTCCGCATGTTTGCCGCCAGCGGTGAGGGAGATGACGATGTGCTGGAGTCCGGGCAGTCCGGTGACGATCTGGGCCAGCATCATCTCTGCGCCGCCGCTGCCGAGACCGGTGGTGATCCAGAGGACCGTAGGTTGGGTGTGTTCGGCGGAAATGACTCCGCATGCGCTCAAACCGAACTTCGCCGAACCGCCCGACTCTGGTGCGCTGGCAACGGGTGAAGCGTGAGCGCTGACAGACGGGCGGGCTAACGCCACACCCGTCCTACTGCTGAGCAGCGCACTGGTGCGCGCGACGAGTTTTTCGACGCTGAAGTGCTCGACGATGCGTTGACGCGGATTGTGTGGGTGGAAGGCGAGCATGCATTGCGCGAGAGCCTCATGGTCGCCAGCGCGGAAGATTTGCGACTTGTCTCCGATGATGGTCGCAGCGTCGCCGACATTGCTGGCGATGCACGGCACGCCGCAGGCCATCGCCTCCCCGATGACGTTGGAAAAACCTTCACCGAAAGCGCTGGAGTTCACCAAGCAGTCGAAGGTGGCATAGACCGCCGGCATGTCATGTTGCGCAGGCAGCCAAGTGACGCGGTCCGCGAGGCCGAGCTGTGCCGCCAACTCGCGCATCTGCTGCGTGTAAGTTTCATCACCGGAGCCGACAATGACGAATTTCGCATGCGGATCGAGCCTCGCGGCGGCGAGAAAGGTGGCGTGGTCCTTCATCGGGCTCAGGCGACCGACGAGGCCGAAGGTGAGCGTCTTGCCGGTCTTTTTCGGGCCTGGTTTGAAGCGCTGGGTGTCGATGCCGTTCGGAATGACATGCATTTTGGCCGCTGGGTAGCCACGCGCGGCGTAGTAGTCGCGCCCGGCGTTGGAATTGCAGATGATGAGGTCGGCAAAACGGGCGAGCAGGCAGTTCAGGCGGAAGCTGAGTTTGCCGAGGATGCCCCACAGGTGCGCATCGGTCTGCGAGTCACGCACGCCCCAGACCACACGCGGAAAGCCGCAGAACGGTTTCAGCAGCAGCGCCATGAGATTTGATTCAGCGAGATAGCCGTGAAGAATTTCAGGGCGGAGTTGGCGGGTGGTCTTGATGAGGCGGCAGAAAAAGCCGAGCAGATCCCAGCGGCCGCGTTTGCCGACGCAGAGCGTTTGCACCCCAGCGGCCGCCAGTTCGGCCCGAAACGCACCGTCATAGAAATGGATGACGCTGATCTGATGGCCCTCGCGTGCGAGTCCCTGCGCCAGCAGCACGAGTTGGCGCTGTGCGCCGCCATGGCCGAGATCACGGATGATGAAGGCGAGCGTCATGCGGCCTCCTTTCGGCGAATCACCACGAGGCAGATAGCACAGGTAGCGATGGAGCAGACGCCATGCACGATGACGGTGGACAGTGCGATGCCGGCGGCACCAAGATGGTGCATGAGGAGCCAGTTCAGCGAGGCATTGAGCACCAAGGCGGAGAATGACACGGCCAGAATGCTGCGCGGAGCCTGAAGTGCCACGGCGACGCGGGCCGTCACCGTGCCGAAGATGAAGAACGGAATCTGAAACGCGGCAAAACGCAGCACCTCGGCGACGCGCTGCGTGTCCTGCGGGCCGAAGGCACCGCGTTCGAACAGCAGACTGACGATCCATGGTGCTAGGAGGCAAAGGAGCAGCGTCATCGGCAGGGCAGCACCGATGATCAGGCTGGCGCTGGTGAACAGGCGCTGGCGTAGTCCACTCCAGTCACGCCGGGCCACCAGCTCGGCGAAATGTGGAAACAGCACGTCAGAGGCCGGGCCAGCGGTGACGGCGAGCACGATGGCGCACACTTTGTCCGCATAACCGAGCACCGCTACCGAGCCGGCGGCTAGCCATGCGGCCATGGTTTGGTCAATCACAATGGCGCTGGCAAACGCGATGCCGGCGATGGTCTGTTGCAGCGCGTTGCGCAGCGCCACCCACAGCCCGGGTTCCCAGTGCCGCATGGCGCAGCGCCACCAGCTCCGTGAGCGTGGCAGCCGACGGCCAATGACGACGAGCAGCAGCGCGGCGTGTGCCGCCGCCCCCCAGACCGTGCCGGTGACGAGCGTCCAGGCGCTGACCTGGTCTCCGGCCAGCAGCAGTGCGGTGATAATGCCCAGCGGCACCAGCAGCGGTGCGGTGGCGGCCAGCAAAAAGGTCTTCCCGGCCCGCAGCCACGCGGCCAGGTACTGCGCGAGGCCAAAACACAGTAGAAAGGGAGTCAAACCGCGCAGCAGAGCAATCGCGAGCGCCTGCTTCTGCGGCGCAAAGCTATGCGTGGCCCAGCCGACCACGACCGGTGCCGCGAGCGCTAGGCCAATGCCGCAGATCAGCAGTGCGGCGAAGTGCCAGGCGGCACACTGCACACCAAGTCGTTCCGCTCGCCGCAGGCCCCGGCGCTCACGCAGTTCGGCGTAGGCGGGTACGAAGGATTCCGGCAGTCCGCCCGCCAGCACCGTGGCGGCAAAGGAGAAAAAGCCGAAGACGAGCATGAAGGCATCCAGATCATCCGCCGTACCCAGTTTGGCCGCCACGGCGGCGTCTTTGGCAAAGGCGACGATCTTTCCCACCATGGTGAGCAGGGCCACCAGCAGGAAGCCCGAAACCACGACCGATCCCGCCCCCCTGCTGAGCAGGGAGCGAAGGGGGATGGGCAGGGTGAGGCGAATTGCAGGCATTTAGATAAACTATAAACACCATAAAATGATTGAGCAAACTTGAGCTATGAGTTTTTCGTGCCGCGCTGCGAGCCTCGCCGCCTGATCATCCACCAGGATGTAGTCCGCCTGCATAAAGAGCGCGAGAGCCAGGGCTTCAGTCTCGTCCAGGAAACGACCCGCGCAGAGCCGCGACTTCGCCCTGCAGATCGTCCACCGAATAAGTGCTGATCTCCCGCTCCCCCAGTGCCTCCTGAAAGGTGAAGAAGTCCACCCCTGCCATCACCGCCCCGGCCGTCTTACTCAGTCGGCCTCTCGCATGCATGGCACAGGCCAGTTCCAGCCGCAGTTCCGCTTCCGTCCAGCGACGGGCCGCAGGTTCGTCCGGCAGGTTCAGGGCTAGAGTCATGGTCAAAGGATAGGAGCCGCCGCCGCCTTCGCAAAGCCTTTCCTCAGCCCGCCCCCGCCATAGTGCGGGGCTTCACTGCCGGAGAGTTGGCCGAAAAAAACGAAAAAAGGCAAAGAGTCTGAGGTAAGCAGATTTCCCACCGATTCCCGGATTCATCGGGACCATTTACACCGCTACCTTCAAATCCTCCGCAATCGTCGCGAACTGCTCCAGCGCGGCTTGCAGGTCTTCGGTGATGTCGAGGGCGATGATACCGGGCGCGGGTAGGTTGGCGCTGTCTTCGAGGGACTCGTCTTTGAGCCAGAAGATGTCCAGGTTCACCTTGTCGCGCTTGATCAGCTCATCATAGTCGAAGGCTTTGAAGTGCTCGGTTTCTTTGCGCTGATGGCGGTTCTTGGCGTGGTAGCTCTTCACGAAATCATCCAGGCTTTCGCGCTTCAGCGGGTTTTCCTTGAGCGTGAAATGCTGGTTCGTGCGCAGGTCGTAGATCCACAGCTTCTTCGTGTGCGGCTTCTCCTGCGCAGGCTTGCGGTCAAAGAAGAGCACGTTCGCCTTCACGCCCTGGGCGTAAAAGATGCCCGTGGGCAGGCGCAGCAGGGTGTGGACATCGGCCTGCTTCAGCAGGGCGCGGCGGATGGTTTCACCCGCCCCGCCTTCAAACAGCACATTGTCCGGCAGTACCACGGCGGCGCGGCCATGGATTTTGAGGATGGTGAAGATGTGCTGCAGGAAGTTGAGCTGCTTGTTGCTCGTGCTGGCCCAAAAGTCATCGCGATTGATCACCAGGCTTTCCTTCGATTGCTCGCCCGCGTCGTTCACGATGGTGACGCTGCTCTTTTTGCCAAAGGGCGGATTCGCTAGCACCAGGTCGTATTCGCCATGCTTGCTCGCCAGCCCGTCCTTGGTCAGCACCGGCATGTCGGTGTCCGACTCCCCGCCGATGCCGTGCAGCAGCAGATTCATCGCGCAAAGGCGCGTCACGCTGTCCACCAGTTCGATGCCGTAGAGCGTGCCG
>JBDNIB010000489.1:0-5701 GCA_041688535.1 Prosthecobacter sp. | reverse complement strand
TTTGATGGGAATTCGCTCGATGGCTGGAAGGGGGCGGACGGTTTGTGGTCGGTGCAGGATGGCGCCGTCGTGGGGCAGACGACGCAAGAGAAACCCATTGAGGCGAATACCTTTCTGGTGTGGCAGGGCGGTGATGTGGCGGACTTTGAGTTCACCTGTGAGTTCAAGTTTGAGGGCAACAATTCGGGCGTGCAGTATCGCAGTCAGACCGTCGGGGATGATGCGCTGGCGCTGAGGGGTTACCAGGCGGACCTGCATCCGAAGGCGGATCTCTGTGGCATGTTGTATGGGACGCGCGGCAAGATCGCGACGCGGCATCAGCGGGTTGAGATTGGCGCGGATGGGAAGGTGTAGGTCATCGCTAAAGCTGCGCCGAATGCCGAGCTGAACATGACCGAGTGGAACACGCTGCGCATCGTCGCGGTGGGGAATCGGCTGGTGCATCTGCTCAATGGCGTGGTGGCGATTGACGTGAGCGATGATCACCCGGAGGCGATGAAGTCCGGCAAGCTGGGCCTCCAGTTGCACAAGGGTGGCTCGATGAAGGCGGAGTTCAAAAAACCTGCACTATCGCCCGCTTTCAGGTGATCTGGCGCAGACCGTTTTGGCTGAAGCCGTCGCTGCTTTTCCGAAAGAAATCGGGCCTGAAAAGAAGAAGGCAGAAAAAGCCACAGCCAAGACGAAAACTTCCGGTGATGATTCATGGATCGCCGCAGAACCCAAGCCGCAGTGGATCTGGCGTGCGGACAAAACCGACAATACGCCCATTTATCTGCGCCATGGCTTCACGGTGAAGGGGGCCGTCAAGTCCGCCCGCCTCTACAGCACCTGCGACAATGGCGTCACCCTCTGGATCAACGGCAAGGAAGTCGGCACGGCACCGGATTGGCAGAAGCCGATCATTATTGACGATGCTGCGGGGTTTTTGACCACCGGCGTCAATCAAATCTCGGCCAAAGCCAGTATTCGCGGCGGTACCCCCGTCTTTGTGCTCAAAATGGAGATCGAAACTGCCGAGGGGCGGCAGCAGGTGCTTTCCGGCGACGACTGGAAGCTAGCGCTGAGCGGCGACGAAGGTTGGCAACAGATCGCCTTCGATGACGCGGCCTAGAACGCCAAACTCAAGGTGCTAGCCCGCATTTCTCACACCCCATGCGGTTTTGCGGCATTTTGAGGGGCCTTTGGGCGAGCGGATGCCTCGGCTGGAGTTTACGCGCTCGGAAACAGTGTCGGTGCTGGCTTTTTCCGCTCGGTCCAGTGCTGCTGACACCACTTTTCTACCGCGCTCGCCGCGTACGGGCATGGACTTTCCTGGCACTTGCCCTCACTCGCCTCGTTGCCTTCAACTCAGCGCTCGCAGCCTGCCGTGCGCATGCGCGAACACGTCCTTCATCGGGCCAGCGCTGCTCAGGCGCACATGGATGCGCCTCACGCTCACGGTGACTTGCGCGGCGATCTTCATGAGCTGTAGCCGAATCGTGCCCACGGTGGCATGCGCCAGCCGCGTACCGCTCAGCGCGATGCTGCGCACCTGCCGCATGAGCAGATAGGCAAAGGTTGAGAACCACAGGCGCAACTGGTTGCTCTTGAGGAACGCGGTGGAGGTGCGGTCGGCGAACATGTCGAGCTGCTGCTCTTTGATCCGGTTTTCCATGTCGCCGCGCGCGCAGTAGAGCTGTTCGTAGAGACTGCGGCCGTCGGTGAAAGCGGCCTCGTCTTGCGCCCAGTCTTACGCTCCGGTCAAATCGGTGACGATGTAGCGCGGGTTGCGCTTGCCCTGAGTGAGTTCGGCTTTGCCAATGACGCGGCGCTCTTTGCTCCAGCTCTTGAGCGTGCGGTAGCGCAGCTCGGCAAAGCTGCGCGCGGTGCCTTCCAGCGTCGGTGGGGCATACGTGCCGGCGGCTTTGGCGCAGAGCACGGCGTCTTCATCGAGCTGCGCGGCGCTCCCCCAGAAGGCGGGCGCGAGCAGGTCTTCGAGCCGCTTGTTACGCGCCAGCCCCAGCACGTAGTGGACCTGCGGCTGCGCCTCGATCCATGCCATGATCTCCTCGCGGCAAAAGCCACTGTCGCCGCGCACGAGGATGGCGGTGTGTTTGCCGAAGCGTGCGCGGATGGCTGCAACGATCTGCTTGAGCGCAGGCAGCGGTGCCGTCGCTGGAGATGTGACCGCCGGAGAAATCGACCGCCACCCGCCTGCCACCGAGGGCTTGAAAGTCGAAGGATTGCTGGCTACAGTCTGTCGTCGATCGAGTCGGGTGCATGTGAGTCGTTAGGTGTGTGTTTGCCTTGGTAATCAAAGACTACCACGCCTCCGCACCGACTCAAGCGCACCGGGGTGTGAGAAATGCGGGCTACTTGATGCGTCTTGATGGTGTTTGGATTTCGCGTTTGCTAGCACGCTCGTCGCCCGCATCCTGCCTCGCTGCGCTAGGAGCTTTCAGCCACGGTCTCACGACCGCTGCCTTGCCGTTTGGCTACGGTTAACTCCCATCGTTTCCGATCAGCTCCTTTCATCTGATTAGTTCATGTTCATGCCAAGCACACGAGCCCAGTTGCTCCGCTACTGGACTTCTTTCCGCTAACAACGCGGCTCGTTCGCCGTAGTTCCCTCATGACCTCACGTCGCACCTTCCTGACCACCGGCCTCAGCGCCCTCGCCGCCCGCAGCTTCTCGCAAACCGCCGCCGAGCCGATCATCGACATCCACCAGCACATGAACTACCACCTGCGGGCGGATGAGCATCTGCTGGCGCATCAAAAAGCGATGGGCGCAACACTTTCGATCATCCTGCCCGCCGGCACTTATGTGGACCGCCCTTCGACGCACAACGGCAAGTCCAACGGGCTCGCCGCCAAGTGCGCGACCACCGAAGTCGCGCGCGACTTTGCCAAAGCACATTCCGATTCCTATCTCTGGGCCTGCAACGAAGTCACCGACCTCGATACCGCTCCTGCCGAGATCGAAAAATGGCTCAAGCAGGGTGCCTGCATGATCGCCGAACAGAAGTTCAATGTCGAGTGTGATTCAGCCGCGAGTCAGAAGCTCTACGAACTCGCCGCCGACTACAACGTGCCCATTCTCCTGCACTTCCAGTTCCAAACCTACAACCTCGGCTACGAGCGCTTTCACACCATGCTCACGAAGTTCCCCAAGACGAACTTCATCGGCCATGCGCAGACGTTTTGGGGCAACATCGACGCCGCGCAGGAGCAGAAGAACCTGTATCCCAAAGGCAAGATCACGCCCGGCGGCATGACGGACCACTACCTCGCCGATTACCCCAACATGTTCGCCGACATGTCCGCCGGTTCCGGCCTGAATGCCCTCACGCGTGATGAGGAGCACACCACGAAGTTCTTTGAACGCCATCAGGACAAAGTGCTCTATGGCAGCGACTGCGCCGACCATCTCGGCCGCGGCCCCGGTTGCCAGGGCGCCGCCACCATTGCCGCCATCCGCAAGCTAGCTCCCAGCAAGGCCGTGGAGCGCAAGATCCTCTTCGAGAACTCGCAGAAGCTCTTCCGGCTGGCTTAGTCACAAGGAGTGATGGCATCCTGCCATCACCCGCGCTATGCCATGCCAACCATGCTCATCACCAGTTCCTCCAATGACCGCATCAAACACGCCCGCCGCGTGCGCGAAGGCCGTGAGCGGGATCTGATCTTCATCGAAGGCGAACGCCTTGTGGCCGAATGCGTGGCATCGAACCTCAAACTGCAAGCATGCTACACCGCTGCCGAACCTTCCGCCTCGCAGCAGACCCTGCTGGAGCGCATCACCTGCCCCATCTTTCAGCTCTCCGAGTCGGTGCTCGAGTCCCTGAGCGATACGATGTCCACGCAGGGCATCATCGTCATCGCAGAACGCCCGTGGCCGACATTGGACCGCCTGTTTACAGGAGAATCGCCGCTCATCCTCGGTCTCGACCGCATCCAGGACCCCGGCAATCTCGGCACACTCGTGCGCACCGCCGAAGCCGCTGGTGTCGGCGGCATTTTTTCCTTCGCAGGATCAGCGGATGCCTTTTCGCCCAAAACACTCCGCAGCTCGATGGGTTCCGCCTTTCGCCTGCCAATCCTGCCCGATGTCTCCGGTCTCGGCACCATCGAGACCTGCCGCAGCCGTGGCATCCAAACCGTCGTCGCCACGGGTGATGCCGAGCTGCTGCACTACGACTACGACTGGCGACAGCCCACGCTGCTCATCCTCGGCAACGAAGGCCGTGGCGCGAGTAGCGAAATCATGACCGCCTGCGACACCCACGTGCGCATTCCACTGCATTCGCCGGTGGAATCCTTGAACGTCGCAGCTGCTGGCGCGGCGATCTTGTTTGAGGCGGTGCGGCAGCGGCGGTAGGCTCGTAGTTCGGGCTTCAGCCCGTTCATTGTTTGCGTTCTGTAATACCGGCTTCAGCCGGTTCTGAACCAGACCGCCTAAAGGCGGAACTACAAACACGGAATGGCCCCACGCGGAGGCGTGTCTTCGTTCTCGATGCCACTCACCCAATCTCACTGCTTGCGTACAGGTCCCCTTCCCTCCATTTCTCCGCATGGCAGAATACAATTTCGACTTCGTGGTCATCGGCGGCGGCAGCGGCGGATACGCGGCGGCAAGAACAGCTCACAGCGTCGGCTTGCGCGTGGCGGTGATTGACGGCGCATCCGAACTCGGCGGTCTGTGCATCCTGCGTGGCTGCATGCCGAGCAAGACGCTGATCGAATCCGCCAACCGTCAGCTTCACATCCGCCACGCCGCTGAATTCGGCCTCAAGGCCACGTCTCAGGGCGTCGATGTCCGAGCGATTCGTGATCGCAAACGCACGCTCATCGCCGACTTCGCCGGTTATCGGCAGGGCCAGCTCGAAGACGGGCGATTCGCTCTCTATCGTGGTTGCGCTCACTTTACCGATAAGCACACGGCGGAAGTCGTTCCGCGTGATGGCTCGGCCAGTTTCCAAGTCACCGCCCGCAGCTTCTGCATTGCGACCGGCTCCGAGGTTTTCGCTCCCAACGTCCCTGGATTAGCCGAGACCGGGTACTGGACCAGCGATGACGTTCTAGATGCCGAATCGCTGCCAAAGAGCATCGCCGTGCTTGGCGGCGGGGCCATCGCGCTCGAAATGGCACATTATCTCGAAGCCATGGGCTGCGCGGTGACGCTGATTCAACGCAACACTCAACTGCTCACCGGGCTGGATGGCGAATGCAGCGAAGTCATTGCCACAGCCTACACCGAGCGCGGGATGGCTGTGCATCTCGGCACACATTTGAGCGCCGTCTCGAAGCACGAGGGCCGCAAGCGCATTGAGTTCACCGAGTCCGGCCACACGCACGCCATTCTCGTCGATGAAGTCCTGCTCGC
The DNA here is from genome assembly GCA_041688535.1 of Prosthecobacter sp. Lineage (GTDB taxonomy): Bacteria > Verrucomicrobiota > Verrucomicrobiia > Verrucomicrobiales > Verrucomicrobiaceae > Prosthecobacter. Next base: position 339 of record JBDNIB010000489.1, on the reverse strand, counting down.
CATGGGCCGTCAGCCCGCATCCGGTGACTTGGATCTGCAAGCTGCCGGTGTGTCGCGGCACAAGACCAAAATCGTCGTCAACGATCGCATGCAGACCTCCCAGCCACACATCTTTGCCGCCGGTGACGTGTGCAGCCCGCTGGATATTGTACACATCGCCATTCAGCAGGGCGAAATCGCGGCGCGCAATGCGCATGCGTTGCTCAACGGCAAAGCCGCCGATGAAACCATCGAATATCGCCTGACGCTCTTCGGCGTGTTTTCGCATCCGCAGGTCGCCGTCGTCGGCGCGACGACTGAGAAGCTCAAGGCGGAGAACATTCCTTTTCTCGAAGCCAG
>JBDNIB010000488.1:0-5048 GCA_041688535.1 Prosthecobacter sp. | reverse complement strand
TGCGGCAGCGCCTCGCCTTCAAACAGCACGCGTTTGCCATCCGTGCTCCGCACCGGCGGGCGGTCGGCGTTGTTGAGCATGCCTTCGACGAGATCGCTCGCGGGCGTGAGATCCTTGAGCCCCTGCTGATATTGAATACCGATGGCATCACAGCCAAACTCATCCGCTAGGCGCACGGCGGCGATGTACATCTGGCATTGCTGCAGCACCTGCGGCTCCGTCAGTTCGGTTGCCTCGTCCGTACCGAGCTGCATTTGCAATCCTTTGCGCTGTAGCCACGCATAAACCGCCGCTGCATCCGCAACGCTGACGTTTTGCATCGCGGCGAAGAGAGCGGACTGACTCAGGCGCTCTTTGAAGCAGCCGGTGGCATGCAGCAGGTCGTCGGGAATGATCGCGTTGAACATGCCCATGCAGCCTTCATCGAAGACACCGAGGATCGCCTTATGCGCGCGAAAGCGCCGCCCAAAATCACGCCCCACACGGTCATCGTCCGCCGGCAGCTTCAGCAACGGCAGTTCACGCACATGGGATTGATCATGCGTCACGCGACCGGTCGTCAGCCACTCACGCAGGCCATCTTTGAAGAACGCGTCGGCGAACGTCTCGCTCCACAGCGTCGAGTAGCGCACGCCGGCCTTGGTAAGTGACGCGTTCAGGTTCAGCAGACCGACGAGACCAGGCCACTGCCCGCTCCAGTTCGCCACCGTCAGAATCGGCCCGCGATGCGTCGTCAATCCGGCCAACACATGATGCGAATACTGCCACACCGCCTCCGCCACGATCAGCGGCGCGTCAGGATCAATCCCGCGAAACATCTCGATGCCCTCACGCTGGCTGGCGATGAAGCCGTGCTTTTTCTTCGCGTCATACGGATGCGCACGCTTGACCTCGCCGCCCTCGGCTTTGATGGCCTTGGTCAGCGCCTCCTCCATGGCCTTCTGCGCAGGCCAGCAGGTTTGATTGGCAGCGAGACGCAGATCGCCGCTGGCGATCAACTGGATAATTGGTTTAGCAGACATGGTCGGCGATTTTGCGCCCGTTCACCCCGGCATGGCAAGTCCGGTTAGCAACGCATCCTTGGCATCCGGGTGACGATTCTTGATCTTATTGGGTGACCGTCAAAAGCCCCCACGAAATGACGAGCTGTCAGAAGCTGTTTCACGGCGGGCGTGAGCACCTACAGACTTATCAAACCAGATGCTTCGGCAGATCCGCCACGCGCTCACAGCCCACTTGCTCCATGACCTGCCGGAGCTGGCGTTTGAGCATCGTCATGGTGTGATCGCCACCGTCCTTGCCGAGCGCGGCAACGCCATACATGAAGGAGCGGCCCATGAAGGTGAATTTGGCACCGCTGGCGATGGCACAGGCGACATCGGGTCCGGCACGCAGGCCGCTGTCGAGCATGACCGTGGTGCGCTGGCCGAACTTTTTTGCCAGTTCGGTGAGTGGCTTGATCGTGGACTGCCCGGCATCGAGCTGACGACCGCCGTGATTGGAAACGATGAAGCCATCCACGCCGAGACTGAGCGCGGTTTCCGCGTCTTCCTCAGTGACGATGCCCTTCACGACGAGCTTGCCCTTCCAGCGCTCGCGAATGGCGCTGATCTTCGCCGGATTGAGTCGGCCGGAGAAGGTCCTATTCATGAATAGGCCTAGGTGCTTCATGCTGAGCCCCTTCGGAAGGTAGGGCTTCATTGTTTTGAACTCTGGCGCACCAGTAGCGAGCTGTGAAAATGACCACGTTGGGTGCAGCATCATCTGGATGACATTGCGCAGCGTCATGCGCGGCGGGATCGAGAGGCCATTGCGGATTTCCTTGGGCCGGTAGGCAAACGTGGGCGTGTCGGCGAGGATCACCAGCACCGGCAGGCCAGCATCCCGCACGCGGTCAAGCAGTTTGTCGCGTAGCGCATCCTCGGTGGGATGGTAGAGCTGAAACCAGGCCCGGCCCTGCGTGATCTCGGCCACTGTTTCAATGCTCGCAGTAGCAACGGTGCTGAGGATAAACGGCAGATTGTGCTGATGCGCCGCTTTGGCGAGAATCTCGGTCGCCTTCGGCCAAATGAGTCCCTGCAAGCCGATGGGCGATACGCCGAAGGGCGCGTCATAGGTGATGCCGAAGAGCTCGGTTTTTAAATCGGAACCGGGATAATCCCGCAAATACCAGGGCCGCAACTGCACCTGCCGGATCTCGTCCGTGTTGCGCTGAAGATTAAGGTTCGAAAAGCAGCCGCCCTCCAGATACTCGAAGGCGAAACGCGGCACCCGCTGGCGTGCCCGCTCGCGTAGGTGCTCGATGGAGGGGTATTTGGAGTGGAAGACTTCGGACATGGGAAAGGCAGCGGGAAGATTGAAGGCTGAACGTCCGCGAATCAACGACGGAGAGCGTTGTTTTTCATCGCTCTTCGAGGCAGGAACCACAATCGGCGCATTCCCACGCATCGCCTGCCAAAATACACCTCGCGAGCGCGTCCCACAGGCCCGAGGTCGAGCGTCTCCGACAACCACCACGCAATGAGGATCTGACCAATCCAAAGGCACCGGAGCCGTTGAAGGCGGCTTCAAATGCCGGCGGCATGACGAGGCTCACGATTCATAGCGGCTGCACGCCTGACGATTCCTGCCCATTCACTCGCAGCGCCCTTCATCCACGTCGATGTAATGCGGCATCGTCTGAATGTCATCGCGATGCGCAAGGCCCAGATCCGCCTTCCGTTTCACCAGCATGGCCGAAACGTGGTCATTCCAGCCAATCTTGGCGGCAAAGCTGTTCCAGACGAGCTTGTCGGTGTCGTTGAGCCGCCGTTTTTGCTCCTGGCACCATTCGAGTACCTTCTCATCACTGCCGTCTTGCAGCACACGCGCCTTCAACTCGTCATAGTTGATGTGCAAAAAGCCGCAGCACCAACCGTCCGACCCCTTGCCTAGATTCGCGTGTAGCTCCTCCCACAGTCTGCCAGCCGCATGCAGCCGGATCTTCCCGACCATGCGCGGGAAGTATTTCAAACCGGCGGTTTCATCAAGAGGACTGCACGGCAGCGAGGCGGGATCAGGTTTGGCGGACATGCACGATGCCTGCCACATGGCGCGGCACTTGCCAAGTGCCGCACGAGTTCACCTTCGTTTCAGCGTCGTGAAACACGCGACACAATCACCTCCTGCGTCTTCCGGTCGATCGAATACAGCACGCCCGGCTTGCTGCGATCCCACGCGAACGCCTGGCCGTGCGCGGAGATCGGCATCGCCGCCCTCCAGGTCCAGACATCGCCCGCCACGGGAAAATCGAGCACATACAGCTCCTGCGCATCATGTCCCGTGATGAACAGATGCCGCTCTGGGCCAAAGCTGCCGCCGGAGCTGCTGTTCTTGCCGAACTTTGCCACCATCTCGGCAGGGAAAGTCAGCTCACCGGTTTTCTTCCATTGCGTGTCAAACCTGAGCACCCGCGTCCTTCCCGGATCGCCCGTCTTCGCATACTGCGCGAAACAGGCGAACCATTCCCCATCACGCCGATCCACCCACGTCAGCGATCCGCCCGCATCGGTCAGGTCGATGGATTCGACATGCTCCATCGTCTTCGGATCCCAAACCTCGACGGAGCTTTTCATCGGCACCTCGGGATAATTGGAGTGCGCACAAAGCAGTTTGCCCTCGAGGATCAAACCGGCGTTCAGATGCTTGATATGGCCGCCTTCGGTCTCTTTCCAACTGCCCACACGCTCCCCCGTGTCTTTGCGATACTTGCCGATCGCAGCGTTCGTGATCACATAGAAGTGCTCGCCATCCACCGCGACACCTTGGTGCGCCTCATCGGCCTTGAAACGCTTCAATTCCGTGTGCTGCCATTCACCCTTCTTCGACTCCAGCATCTTGTTCACGCGCCCCTGCTCAGGCCGCAAAGCCAAATCGGGAATCGGCATCGGCGTCAGATTCTCGCTCACCAGCGGTTCTTCCGTCGGAATCGCCCGCCAGCGCAGATTTTTGAACCACACGTCCGCACCATGGTCCTGTAACGAGATGTTGGCTCCCCTCTTCGTCAAATCACCGCCACGAATGCGCAGGATCTCGAGGTCCGCATGCCAGCGCGGGTCGGTGTAATCAAAGTCGATCACCTTCTCGCCATTCAGCCAGTGCTGGATCACGCTGCCTTTGCACACGATGCGGCCCTCATTCCACTCGCCAAACGGCTTCACGACATCCTTCGTCGGTGCCATGCAAAAGAACAGCGACGCGGCCGCCTGGCGCGGATTCTCGCCGTAGTGGCTGTTAGCGTTGTCGAGCAGTTGATACTCATACTGGCCGGGCCGGTAGTACACTCCACTGTTGCAGCCTTTGGCGACCTTCCAGTCAAAGCGCAGCTCAAAATCATCCGGCACCTTCGCCTTCACATACATCAGCGATCCGCCGCGTTGCGTGCAAGCCAGCTCGCCATTCACCACAGCCCAATTGCCGCCATGTTTCCAGCCATCGAGCGTGTTGCCATCAAAGAGGGATGCAAAACCAGGCTCCACGGCGAAAGCGCGGGCCGTCAGCAAGGCGAAAGCGGCAAGAGTGGTGATGTTCATGCGCTTAAAACGCCCTTCACATGCTTCATTGATCCGGCAAAACACTCATGCACATAGGCCATGGCCTTTTTCACTTTCGTCTGCGCGGCGGGATAATCGGCATCAATGGCGAACAGCGTCTCCGCTATCTTCTCCACGGGTGTTTCGTCCATTTCGAGCAGCCACTCGCCCAAACCGATGTCCTGGAACATCCAGCACTTCGGGGAATGGAACTCAGAATAGGTGTGGATGATCGGCGTGCCGTTCGCTAGTGCGATGATCGGTGAATGCGGCTCATGGCAGACGACGGTGTGAGCTCGCGCGAAGATGGAGGCCGCCTCGTTAGCGCTCCAGAAATACTGCAGGTTCACGACATGTTTTTGAATCTCCGGCGGCAGTGGATCATGAATGAGGCGCTTGTTGTGCTCCATCTCCTTCTTCACCTCGGGAGCGATGAGCACCTTGTGGCCGGTCTTTTTGACCCACTGGGTCACCAGT
>JBDNIB010000487.1:0-4204 GCA_041688535.1 Prosthecobacter sp. | reverse complement strand
CAGCCAGCAGTGGCGCAGGCTTGACGGAAAGCGTGCGCTGGGAATGGTTCCCGAGACGACGAAGACCTTTTTGAAGGAATCCGATGCACCCACACCATGGTCAATCTGTCAGCCAGTTGCACCCTGACCCCGTTTTCCTGCGGAACCGAGGTTCTCATTGAAAGGACCCGCGAAGAATCCGTTGCCACGGGAGATCCCATAGAAAACCCAGGGGCAAACCTTAATGTTGAAGAAGACGATGGACTCGCCTCAACTCTCAGCGCAACGACGTTTAAGGCGGTTCAAGCTTCGGACTCTGGGGCAATACAACGGGCACTATTGCGAAACGGAAAGGTCGTGAACCGGGACATTTATAACGGAAACAGTGAAGGCTACACGCCAGTTCGGGCCTGCTTAATCGAGGTAGAGTTCTTATCTCACCCAACTGCACTCGAGACGGTGAAGCTCTCCAATCCGTCAGGAGTAGCCATCAAACAGAAGTTTGCAGACGACGTCTCGGTAGACATCTTCAACAACATTCGTGACCAGCCATGAACATCGTATTTCATTCGATTTTATTGCTGGCGGTTATGGTGGAGGCTCCAAGTGCACTGGCTCACGGCAGATCGGAGCAGATGAACCAAGAACTGAATGCCACGACGCCAGACTGGCTCTCAATCGGTGTTCCGATCAAAGTCGAACCAAGCGGCCCAGTTGCACAGGATGGAGCGGCTTTTCGTTCCCGTTCAGGCGGCGCTACAAACAGTGGAAATCGCGTGCAGATACCGGCCCGAGGAATTGAGATTCGAGTGGACTACGTGATCGATTATACAGGTAACAATGAGGCTGGAACTGGCAGTTCGTTAAGTCCAGATGGCACGCGACTCATTGTTAACTCTGTCCCCTCAAGCCATCTTAACGAGATATTGCCTAATGGCGAATCTCGCGAGGTTCCAATACAGCTCCCCCATGTGACATACGATGCAGGGCGCAAAGGGTATCTGAGAGGATGGTCATGGGCCGACAATCAAACGCTCGTTGGATATGCGGAGATTGATGACGATACAGGCCATGAAATCGTTGAGTGTCGAATTTATGTATATCACATGAATGCGCGAGTATTGAGCCGCCTCGATTTGAGTGCGTTGCATCTACCAGCCAGAGCCTGGCTTGAGGTGACCAAAGTCGGAAGCGATTTGAACCACTTGAAGATCATTGTCGGTGACAGCGAGTTCACGGTGAAAGCAGATTTGAAGACCTCTCCAAAGATTGAGAAGAAGGAAACGGATGTTCCAAAGACAACAGCTCCGCTCGCAACTCCAAAGCAATCGGCACCAAAAGCACCCGAAGCGAAGCCTGCGACAACGAGTGAGGAACCTGCATCAACTTCGTGGCTCGTGTGGTTCATCGTGATCGCTGCGGTAACTGGCTTGCTGTGGCTGGTGGTCAAGAAGCGGAAGTGATCGCCTGCAACGTCATCGACAACGGCAAGTGTGGCTCGCGCAGCCCACCAGCTCCGCACCGTTGCCCACCACCGAAGTGCTCCGCCCGCTCCCGCCCCTGCCGCAAGGGAGTGTGGCGCTTTCCGTATCGCGCCAGCTCCGCACCTTTGATGAACCAGCCCCTTCGAGTGTGGCTCGCACAGTAGGTCCTGCACAGCTCCTCCAGAGCCTCAAGCCGCCGTCCTTCGTCGCCGGAATTCGCCGACAGCACGAGACTCCAGCGTGTCTTTGGAAATGAGACATTTTTCATCGGATTGAGAACGCATTCTTTGTTCCAGTTTTTGAGCAAAGCGAAATCTGTTTTTCCCGTCCGGGTGACTTTGGCTCGTGTTTGCCCTCATGAATGTGCTGTTGATCGTCGCCCTTCGCCGCGCTGAATGCGATCATGCTCCGCAGCCTGTTCTTCCTCGCCCTCTCTTTCTCATTGTCCGCTCAGGACGCCCTCGACGGCGTCTGGGCGCTCCAATTGCCGAATCACGAAGTTGGATGGCTTTCCGTCGAGGACGCGAAGGTCGAGCTCATGTGGGGTGTCGGTTCGGCAAGGCCAGTGGAAGGTGTTGATCGGCAAAATGGCACGCTGAGCTTCACCAAAGGCATTCGACGACCAATCGCGCCGAAAGACGAACCGGTGGTGAAGTATCGCATCACGATGAAATCAGACGGCGAATTGCTACGCGGATCAATGCAGCCAGACAGCGGCGCAGCGGTCGAGTTCTCCGGCAAAAAGCAGCCGCCGATGCCTCCGGCGCCAGATTTGAGCAAGGTCACGTTTGGCGATCCCATCACGCTCTTCAATGGCCGTGACATCTCCGGCTGGCATGTGAGCAATCCGGCGAAAAAGAATGGCTGGAGCGTGCGCGACGGGCTGCTGAGCAACGATACGCCAAAGACCGACTTCGGCGCTTACGGCGAATACGCGAACCTGCGTACGGATGCCGAGTTCGAGGACTTCCAGCTTCACATTGAGTATCGCCTGCCGCCCAAAACCGGCGGCAACAGCGGCATCTACCTGCGTGGCATGTATGAAGTGCAGGTCACGCACCGCGACAGCCAGATGCAGGGCATCAACGGTCCCGGCGCGTTGTTCGGTCGCATCACACCCACGCACAACGCAGGCAAACCGGCCGGTGAATGGGACGTGCTGGACATCACGCTCGTAGATCGACATGTCACAGTCGTGCTCAACGGCGAAAAGGTCATCGACAACCAGCCCGTCCCCGGCTGCACCGGCGGCGCTCTGAAAAGCGACGGCACCCAGTCCGGCCGGATTTATCTGCAAGGTGACCACACTAGCGTGCAATATCGCATCCTCCTCCTCAGTCCCGTTCAACAGCCATGAAATCCCTTCTCTGCGCTCTCCTTGTCTCTGCGGTGCCATCCTTTGCTGCCGTCATCGCTGCCCTGCAAAAACTCGGTGCCAAATTCACCGCTCCCGGTGGTGTCGTCACCCAGGTGCAGGTGAAGTGCGACGCCTTCACCACCGACGATTTCCGCACGCTCGGCAGCTTCACCACGATCAAAGGCCTCACTATCAGTGGCAAGACGGGCGCTTCATCGACTAGGCTGATGTCACTACCGGGATCTTCGCCTTCATCGACGCCTACCACAACACCCAACACCTTCCTCAACTACCGTTACCCGGCCGCCATCGAGTCCGGCATAACTCCGGCCAACTAAATCACGCTTAGTCAAAAATGAGTAGCCTCTCAATTGGCGATGCTGATGATAGTCTCAATGGTCAGCTTTACCCCGTCCTGTTTGGACTGCTTTTGCAAATCCTGTGCTTTTCCGAGTAACTGCCGTTGCAGGCTGGTGTCCAGCCCCGCTTCAGCAGCTTTCAACAGCAGTTCTGAGCGCCGCTCATTAAATGCCTGCTCTACCATGGTTGAATCCAAGGAAGAAAGCTTTTCCATTTCGGCAATGACCTTCTCTGCAGCCACCCGCTGCTCAGCTTTGCGTGTCTGCAATGATTTCTTGAGCACCAATGCGATTGCGGCGGCGTCTTCGCTATTCGCGTTTTTGGCTGGCACCTGAAGCAGAGTCTGAATCCCTCGGAGCTTTACCGACAGACCATGAATATCAAACATCGTCTGGTCCGATATTCGAACACTGGCGAGCGCGGGGGGCATTTCCGTCTCTTCCTGGGCAAGTCTCGGCAGGCCTAGAAATTCCGGGGGGATTTCCACCGAAGTCATTTTTTTCTTGCCGTCCAAAAACACCAACTCGGCATGCACTGCAACCGTCGTGCCTTTATAAAACAGATTTCCTCTGACGATGGCATCGACACCTTTTATTTCGGACTTCTTGTTTTGGAAGTCATTTTCGTTTTCCAAATCTGCTAGACGATCCCTTGCGATCACATCCACGGCGGAGTTCTGTGAGAGTGCCTGTTCCAGGGAGATGGTACAAAACATCAACGTAGTCATTCCAAGGGCAGTCAAAAACTGTGGTGGCCGCAGCTTAATTTGTGGTTCGTTCATTTGCGTTTTGGTCTTAAAGTGCCTCCAACAATACACCCAAGCGGGCCTCTTTTGAGCGGATTTCATTTTCAATCCGCGCAACTGCAGCCGCATCTTGACGCGCTTTGGCAGCTCGCAGTTTTTTGTGCAAAGCGGCGATTTCACCTTGTAGGCTACTGCGCTGGTCTTGGAGTTCATCGCCTTCCTGATGCAACCCGACGAGTTCGGACTTCATGGCGTTTTGTCTATCTCCAGACTTCTTTT
>JBDNIB010000486.1:0-3321 GCA_041688535.1 Prosthecobacter sp. | reverse complement strand
GCTCTTTTTCTTTCTTCCTCTCCTTCCATCCTCCTTTTCCTGCGCCTTTTCGTATTACGAGCTCGCACACGGTGCCTACTTCTTACCAGCGTTTCCCCCATCTTTCTTATTTTTTTATGTCTACCTGTGGGTCGGCATTGCCATGCACGATGAAGATGGGCGGCTGCTCTTTGTGAATCCAGTATAGGGAAGACAGCTCGCGCCCCAGTGCCGCCCGCCCTTCCTCTGTCCCCGCCTTCGGTCCAAAAGCACCCGCATACGCTGCGAGTTTGCCGATGCCCACCGCGTTGTCGCCCGGCTCGAACCAGTTTAGGTAATCGGTGGGCGGATAAAAACACGCCACCGCGTTCACCGCGCTGCTTTCGCGGTCGATCGGGTCGGCCGCCTTCGCATCGCCGGGTCCACCACGCGTCGCCAGCATCAAACTGAGGTGGCCGCCCGCGCTGCTACCGGTGACGCCGAGCTTCTGCGGGTCCACGCCATAGTCTGCTGCATGGGCACGCACGAAGCGCACAGCGCGGTTCAGGTCCGCCACGATCTCCTCCACCTGAAATCTCGGCTGCGTACCGTGCACGACCACAAACGTGGTGTAGCCTGCCTTTGGCCAGCCGCCATCGCTGATACCATTGTGATTCGATTTCCATCCACCACTGATGATCTTGATGATGCCCGCACCATTTGGCTTCGCGGGTTTAAAGACGTCCATGGTCAATGCCACGCCATCATGCTTGGTATAAATGACGTCGCGGATGCGTTCAGGCTCCTGGGCATGCAGTGGAGCGGTGATTAGAACAAAGAATAAGCCGAGGAGGAGGGTGTGTTTCATGGTGGGATACTGAGGTGTGTCTTATCCCTGCGCAAATGCTGCAACAGCGAGAAGTCGTGGCCGGATGTTGTCTCTTATGATATTGCGTGGGCTTGTTTTCATAACAAAATTGGAAAGGGTAGAATCGCTTATTGCGGCCAGTAGATGGCGATCTTCTTTTTCAGAAACTCCACGCTGCGCGCGAGCTGCTCCATGCCATCGACACCGTCCTCAATGCTGATCCAGCCATTGAAACCTTGACTCTTCAGTTCGGTGAAGATGGCGTCGTAATCATTGAGGCCCTTGCCGATTTCGCCATGGCGCAGACGTTTGGCGTAACCCTGTGAACCGCCTTCTTCGTTGCGCAGATCTTCGATGGTGCCTTCCGCCAGATAACGGTCACTCGCATGCATGGTGACGACGCGGTGGGAGACGCGCTTCAGCAGCTCAATCGGGTCTTCACCTGCGAGGTAGGTGTTGGAAGGGTCATAGTTCACGCCGAAGTTCGGATGGTTCACCGCATCCACCAGCTTGCAGAAGACATCCATCTTCTGGGCGAATTCTGGATACTCCCAGAAGTCGTCTTTATAGTGGTTTTCGATGATCAGCGTGATGCCGCGTGCCTGCGCATACGGCAGGCAGGCGTAAATCGATTCAGCAGCCAGTTTCACGCCTTCATCAAGTGTCAACTCAGGGCGGCGCTGCCCGCTGAGCACGCGGCAGTACGATCCACCAAGCGTGTGTGTCATGTCGATCCAGCGCTTCTGCTTGGCGATCTCCTTGTCGCGAAATGCGGCATCCGGGTGCGTGAAATCGGGTGAGCAGCACATCATCGGGATCACCTTGCCGGTGTCCTCGACTTCCTTGCGGAAGCGCGGCCAGTTGGATTCGTCGGCCATCTCCAGAAAGCCCGCATACCATTCGAGGCCCTGCACATCGAGCTTGGAGGCGAGCGTGATCCATTCGGAAACGGTCATGGTGCCTTCTTTGCAGAGCGCCTGCATGAAGGCTTTCGGGAAGGCGGCGAGGCGTGGCATAGAGCGTAGGGCGAAGGGCTGAGAGTTATTTAGAAGGAATCGTGCTCGCGTCCTTCGGTGGATTGCGGCCGATGAAGGGGTGCTGCTCCAAATCGAACACTTGGCCGCTGATGGGACCGCATTCGTCGGCCAGGAGCCAGGCGGCGCAGGCGGCGATTTCTTCCGGCCAGAGGATGCGACCAGCAGGAGCATAGACTTTGGGAAGATCGGCGAACCAGTCGTCCTTGAGGCCGTGCTCGCGTTTGCGCTTGGCCTCGTTCTCCGTGAGCACCCAGCCGGGATTGATCTGGTTCACGCGCACGCCGTCCTCGCGCATGAGTGTGTCACCGAGATTGCGCGTCAGCGTCATGAGCGCGCCTTTGGAGACCGAATACGGCATCAGATTCGGCTCACCGCTCCAGGCGTTCACGCTGCCGATGTTGATGACGCTGCCGTGAGTCTCGCGCAGATGCGGCAGCGCTGCCTGGGTGATGAGGTAGGGCACGACGCAGTTGATCTCCAGCATGCGGCGGAACCACTTCGCATCCGTGTCGTGGATGTTGCCGAGTCCGACCTGCGCGGCGTTGTTCACCACAGCGTCCAGTTTACCAAAGGTGGCCACTGCGTGCCGTACGAGCGTTTGCGGCGCGTCATCATCGGCGAGGTCTTTGATGACGAGCGTGGCGTTCGCCGCACCGAGTTCGGCAAGCGTTTGATCGCCAAGGTCTTGTTCGAGGCCATGAACGAGCACTTTCGCACCTTCCGCGACGCAGCGTTTCGCGATGGCCTTGCCGATGCCGGTGACGCTGCCGGTGATGAGGATGACTTTGTTCTGGAGACGCATGGGTTCCTCATAACGCACGCCACGCCCGACTTGCACGACAAAGAGTGTTGGAAATGCGAAGCCGGGTGGCTTTGCAGCGCATGACGGGGCGGCGTTGCCGCGTATGATGAGGCCCGGTTTGAAGCTCTCCTCACTCCATCGCCTTCTCCTTGTGCTCCTCGCCTCGCAGCTTGGAGTGCGCGGTGCTGCACCGGACATCAAGACAGGGCGCAGTCACTGGGCGTTTCAGCCGGTGACGAAACCGCAGCCGCCGACGGTCAAAGGCGACGCATGGGCGAGGAATGACATCGACCGCTTCATTCTCGCCAAACTGGAGTCAGCGGGACTGAAGCCATCGCCCGAGGCGGATCGCGCGACGCTAATCCGGCGTGTCGCGCTCGACCTGACCGGCCTGCCGCCATCGCCGGAGGAGGTGGCGGTGTTTGTATCCGATGAATCGCCACAGGCGTGGGAGCGCTTGATTGATCGTTTACTCGAAAGCCCGCACTACGGCGAGCGCTGGGGCCGTCACTGGCTGGATCTGGCGCGTTACGCGGACAGCAGCGGCTTTCACAACGACCTCGACCGGCCTTATGCGTGGAAATACCGCGACTATGTGATCCGCAGCTTCAACGAGGACAAGCCGTATGCGCGTTTCGTGGCCGAGCAGCTCGCAG
>JBDNIB010000485.1:0-3268 GCA_041688535.1 Prosthecobacter sp. | reverse complement strand
GTGGCGTCTGTCCAGCCAATTTGCTTGAAGAACCGCATTACAAGTTCCTCCCCCTGTTCTCCAATTTTCTTTGAGAGTTCTCCCATGGGTCTGTAACAAAACCCTTCATTGCCCTAATGTCCGCAAATATAAACCGCCGCTAAACTATGGCCCAGAATACCAAGCGGCGGGCGAGTTGATCAAGTCACGCCTGGCGGTCTAAATCAGCGCGGCTCGCGCCCTATCGAGCACGGCATCAGACACTCGGAAGTTCGTTGTCTCAACTAACCGCTGAATCACGGGTTCAAACTCAATCAAACCCAAGCGTGCGGCTGCCGTGACGATTCCGATCACTCCAACGGCGACCAGGCCCAGCGATTCAGCGGCTAACCGGCCTTTCTTTTCGTCCATCAGCACGATCCTGGCCCCGAGCGAATGTGCGGTTTGGATAGCCGCCCGCTCACCGGGGTCGAGATGCAACAGTCCAGGCACTGCGTCTGCGACATCCGCGAGCACATTCAGCCATTCCGGCGGATAGGCTGCCCACTGGCGCAATTTCTCTGGCGCGTGTGGATGGCAGCATTCCTTCAGCACGGTCTCTGGACAGATCACGTTTTGATACAGACCTGCCAGCAGGTGATCTGCTCCCAGCAGCACCAGATAATGCAACGGAGAAGCGTCCGTGACGACGATCATTGGTGCTGCACGCTGGCGAGGCCGCCGAGTTCACGATCCAACTCCGCCACCGTCTGTCCCGGCCAGGCATCGTGCTTCGCCAGAAAGTCCTGCGTCTCCCAGCGTGAGCCATGACTGAGAAGCTGGCTCACGGTAAAGGCTGAAATCCTGCCGGAACGATACCCTTCCACCGCGAAGCTCTCGATCAGCGCACGCGACATCTCGCCAAAGCTCTCCCGTAAGGCTGGAGCCGCCACGTCAGGAATTTCCACGGTCAAGGTCATGTGCAGAGGCTATCATCCGCAGCGTGTAAGGTCAACGTCGGCAACAAAGCAGCCCGGGAGATGATCCCGGGCCGCTGGTGAGGTAATGAAGAACGGGCAGAATGCCCGTGGCACTGGTGACAGGCAGGATGCCTGTCCTACTTGCTGTTTTCGGCGAACTGGGCGTCGAAGATGATCTTGCTCGGCGGGAAGTCGATTTTTTTGACGAAGGCGGCGGGTTCGGTGGCACCGAACTCACGGTCCATCGCGCCGTCTTCCCACTCGACGCTGAGCGGGCCGCCGTAGTCGATGTCGTTGAGGGCACGGATGATGCGCTCGAAGTTGATGTTGCCACGACCGACGGACTTGAAGTCCCAGTAGCGGCTGGGCTTGTGGAAATCGACGTGACCACCGAAGACGCCGGCGGTGCCGTCACCGATGCCCCAGGCGACGTCCTTCATGTGGACGTGGAAAATGCGGTCGCTGAACTTGTAGAGGAACTTCACGTAATCGACGCCTTGGTAGCCGAAGTGGCTGGGGTCGTAGTTGAAGCCGAAGGCGGGATGGTAATCCACGGCCTGGAGTGCGTGCTCGGCGCTGGCGATGTCGAAGGCGATCTCGGTGGGATGCACTTCGAGCGCGTAGCGGATGCCGAGCTTTTGATACTCATCGAAGATGGGCGTCCAGCGTTTGGCGAAGTCGTTGTAACCCGCCTCGATCTGGCCGGGGAGGTTCGGCGGGAAGGAATAAACGAGGTGCCAGATGCTGCTGCCGGTGAAGCCGTTGACGACACTGACGCCGAAGCGCTTGGCGGCGTGGGCGGTCTTGATGATCTCCTCAGCGGCACGCTGACGGACGCCTTCAGGATCGCCATCGCCATAGATGTGGGCGGGCAGAATCTGGGCGTGACGGGGATCAATGTTGTCACACACGGCTTGGCCGACGAGGTGGGTGGAGATGGCGTGGCACTGCATGCCTGCGGCTTTGAGTTTCGCGCGCTTGTCATCGCAGTATGCCTGATCTGCCTTATCGACTTCAAAGTGGTCACCCCAGCAGGCGAGCTCGACGCCGTCATAGCCAAACTGCTTGGCCTTCTGGATCATGGTTTCGGCGGGAATGTCGGCCCACTGGCCGGTGAAGAGTGTGACGGGGCGTGGCATGACGTGTGTGGTGGTTGAGTTGAGGCTGAGAAGAAGGAGAAAGAATGCGGAATGTCGAATGACGAATGACGAGAATTTGGCCGATGGTGGCTATTTGGCCTCTAGTTTGAGCGTGCGCCTGAGGGTGAAGGGGTAGTCGTAGCTGAGGAGAATTTTTTCGCGGTTAGGGCCAGCGGCCTCCGCAGAAGCCACGAACTGCCCACTGATCTGAGTGTCCACATCGAGCATGTCGGACAAGCGGCGAACGACGATGGCGGTGAAGGTGACCTCCATGCGGGCGTTGAGGTTCATGGGCCGTGCCAGGTGAAACTTGCCCGTGATGGAGATGGTGGCATGCGGGCCGTCCGCTTTGTCCTCCAGGGCCAGGAAAGTGCTATCGAGGCTGTCCGGCACGATCCAGCCGTAGGCATTGCCGCGAGGCGCAGAGAGGATGGTCTTCCAGGTTTCACCGATCTTGCGCCCTGAGGTGCCGATGCAGACGGGGAGCAGTTCGAGTAAATCCGCCGCGAAGCCGAGATCCGCCAGCGTTTTGGCCTCCTCGGGCGTCGGCTTGCCGAGAGCGAGGTCGTAGTCCCAATGGCCGGTTTTTTTTCGTGCTCGCAAGGTCTTGTTTAGCAGCGTTGAAGAGGTTGCATTCGGCGGAGGATCAGCGCCGGTGAAATGCACGCACTCCTGCATGAGTTCACGCACTTCCACCTCCGCAGCGTCTGCACTGACGACACGGCGCACCACATTGATGCGCTGCACAAAGCGGGTAGTCACGTTGGTGACATCGGCCCCGGTTTCCTGCTGCGTTTTGCCCGCAGTCACCAGCACCTCGCGTTTTTCACGCAGCAGAGTACCGCCGCGCAGAGGGGCTGTGCTGCCGAGCACCACGGGGCGCTCGGCGGCGGACAGCGATAATGGGAAAGCTAGCAATCCCAGCAGGAGCCATGACGTATTCATGCGCCCACCCTACCGGAAGACCCGCCGTCAAAGCAACCTCTGCATTGCGCATTTCTTGCTTGGCGAAGTCCCCCGGACCATTTCAAGATACAGGCATGCTTCGCGTCTTCGCCTTTCTTCTCCTCATTGTGTCCGCACGGGCGCAGTCCCGCATCCACGGCTCGCCTGAGGCACCGAAGCCCTTCATCGCGGAGCTGGTCTTCCCACAGATCACCCTCAACAACGCGCTCGAAATGATCGCCGTGC
>JBDNIB010000484.1:0-2430 GCA_041688535.1 Prosthecobacter sp. | reverse complement strand
TCACCGATCTCAAGCAGCGCGGCATGTTTGACGATACGCTCATCATCTGGGGTGGCGAATTCGGCCGCACCATCTACTCCCAGGGCGGTCTCACCAAGGAAAACTACGGCCGCGATCACCACCCGCGCTGCTTCACCATGTTGATGGCCGGCGGCGGTGCCAAAGGCGGTGCAATCTACGGTGAGACCGACGATTTCAGCTACAACATCGTCAAAGATCCGCTCCACATCAGCGACTTCCACGCCACCGTACTGAACCTCCTCGGCTACAACCACGAACGCTTCACCTACAAGTACCAGGGCCTCGACCAGAAGCTCACCGGCGTCGAGCACCGCAAGGTGATCAAGGAGCTGCTGGCGTAATCAGCTTTCGCGAAACGTGAAGCATTCCTGTGGGCAAGGGTTACGTCGCCCTTACCTGCCGCGCACCTCGTTCACAAACTCCTCCATCAAATCCATCGCCTTCGCGATGAGTTCGGGGGCAGTGGCGTAGCAGCAGCGGACGAAGCCTTCCCCCGCGCTGCTGAAGGCGCTGCCAGGCACGACGGCGACGCTTTTTTTCTCCGGCAGTTGGATGGCGAATTCTTTGCTGGTGAGGCCGGTGCTTCTGATCTCAGGGAACACATAAAAAGCGCCGCCGGGATTGAAGCAGTGCAGGCCCATGCCGTTGAGCCGACTGACGATGAGATTGCGCCGCTGCTCGTAGCTTTGGCGCATGTCCTCGTAGGCACTGGCGCCGAGCTTGAGCGCCTCCAGGCCGGCCATCTGGCTCATGATCGGGGCGCAGAGCATGCAGTACTGGTGGATCTTCATCATCGCCTCACGCAGCGGGGCGGGAGCGCAGGCGTAGCCGAGACGCCAGCCAGTCATGGCAAAGGCCTTGCTGAAACCGTGCAGCAGCACGGTGCGCTCACGCATGCCGGGAAATTCGACGATGCTCTTGTGCTGGCGGCCGTCATACAGCAGCTCGCAGTAGATCTCGTCAGTAAAGACCAGCAGATCGTGCTTCACCGCCAGCGCGGCGATCTTGGCCAGCTCCTCATGCGGCATGATGCCGCCGGTGGGATTGGTGGGGAAATTCAGGGCGATGATCTTGGTCCGGGGCGTGATCGCCGCTTCGACATCGGCGGCCATGAGCGCGAATTCGTTCTCCTCCCGCGTCTGTACGACGACAGGCACACCGTAGGCCATCTTGATGCTCGGGCTGTAGCTGACGTAGCAGGGCTCGTGGTAGATCACTTCATCACCAGGATTCAAGAACGCACGGAAGGCGATGTCCAGCCCTTCCGACACACCGACAGTGACGAGAATCTCCGTCTTGGGGTCGTAGGTGACGCGGAACTGCTTCGTCACGTAGTCGCTGATCGCGATGCGCAGCGATTCCAGGCCGAGGTTCGAGGTGTAGCTCGTCTGACCCTTCTCCAACGAGCGGATCACCGCCTCGCGGATCGGCCACGGCGTCGGTTTGTCCGGCTCGCCAACGCCAAGAGAAATGACATCGGTGCGGCCGATGACGAGTTCAAAAAAATCGTGAATGCCGGAGCGCGGCAGATCGCGAATGATGTGGGAAATTTTGCTATCGTAGTCCATGACCTCAATGCCTTCACCACTCATGGAGCCACCAGCAGGCGTTCTTCGTCACCTTCCCCGTTCGAGAGGAAGCCGTTTTCTTTATACGCCTTCAACTGAAAACGCGTGGCCGTGGACAGCACACCGCCGAGGGTGCTGAGCTTTTCAGCCACAAAAGTCGCCACATCAAGCAAGTCCTTGCCCTCCACGATCACCGCGAGGTCATAACCGCCGCTCATGAGGTAGCAGTCGCGCACTTGGTCAAATTTGGAAATGCGCCGGGCTAGGCGGTCAAAACCACCGTCGCGCTCCGGGGAGATGCGCACCTCGATCAGGGCCGCCACACGGCGATCACCGGCCTTCAGCCGGTCCACCACGGCGCTGTAACCCAGGATCGTGCCATCCGCTTCGGCGGCGGTGATGCGCGCGGCGACATCCGCCTCCGTGATGCCCAGCGCTTGGGCGATTTCGTTGGGAGTGCGTTTGGAGTTGTTGCGGAGCAGTTCGATGAGCGGGTCCATATCAGGGGCGGCGATTGTAACGCGAGAGCGTGGTTTGAACAGCGGAAAGCAGCATGAACATTGAACCTTGAACACTGGACGCGGAGCATGGAATGAGTGAGGCCATGCGCGACACCGCTATCCAGATCATCGAAAAACTCACGCAGGCAGGCCACACAGCGCTGCTAGCAGGCGGCTGCGTGCGGGACATGCTGCTGGGGCGCGAGCCAAAGGACTTCGATGTCGCCACCAGCGCCACGCCGGAACAGGTCGTGCGGCTGTTTCCCGGCGCACAGACCGTGGGGGCGCAGTTTGGCGTCGTCATCGTGCGCTTGAACCATGAGCACGTCGAGGTGGCGACT
>JBDNIB010000483.1:0-2653 GCA_041688535.1 Prosthecobacter sp. | reverse complement strand
CCGGCAACACGAGCATGACCGAGGGGGCACGAGCACTGAGAGAAGGCATGACAGTCATCGATGAAACCGCGTATCGAGCGGCGCTGGATGGACGAATTCGCGCGGCGTGGGCCGGGGGATCACGAACTCTTACTGCGCTTTGCCAGGCATGCGATCCCAATAGCGTTTCGCCGCCTCACCTTCGACGATGCGTGTATGGCCGGAAAGATAGACGATGGTCTCCATCGCTGGGGTGGCGAACATCCACTCCGCCTGCGGATTGCAGCGCAGGTCGGCTACTTTTTGCGCTGTCGGGGCGGTGATCGAAACGACCTCCTCCAAATCATCGGTGACCTGCACGGTCATCCAAGCCGCATGCGGACAGCCTGCGATATCCGCAGTGGCCAGCACGGCGTTTCGACACTTCGCCACCACCTGCGCAGCCGTTCTTCCAATTTCGTTTTCGATCTTCATGCGGAAGCATACAGCGAGCAGCAGGGTGCGACTCCGCTTCGGTTGCCAGTCTGTGCGCGGTTTTTTGAAACACGGAATCATCCCCTGCACTGGACAAGAGGCCCAACCAATGACATCTCAACGCGATGAAGCAGCAAACCATCGTCACCCTGGACCTCGAAGGCGTTCTTGTGCCTGAAGTCTGGATCGCCTTTGCGGAGAAAACCGGCATCGCCGAGTTGCGGCTCACGACGCGTGATGAGCCGGACTACGATGTGCTGATGCAGGGGCGGCTGGCAATTCTCGACGCGCATGGTTTGAAACTGCCAGACATCCAGCAGGTCATCGGCACGCTGGCACCGATGGAAGGCGCGAAGGCTTTCCTCGATGAATTGCGCTCGTTCACGCAGGTGATCATCCTGAGCGACACCTTTGCTGAGTTTGCCCAGCCGCTGATGCGCCAGCTCGCGTGGCCGACGATTTTCTGCCACCAGCTCGAAGTCGCGGATGATGGCCGCATCGTGAACTACCGACTGCGGCAGCCGAACCAGAAGCAGAAGTCGGTGGCCGCGTTCAAGGCGCTGAACTACCGCGTCATCGCCGCCGGTGATTCCTTCAATGACACCACGATGCTCGGCGAGGCCGACGCCGGTTTCTTTTTCCACGCCCCAGCCAGCATCCAGACGCAGTTCCCGCAGTTCGCCGCCTTCGATGATTACGGCGAGCTGCTGCAGGCGATGCGCGCCGTGATGTGACACGCCATTGCCACCACGCGCATTTGCATCCAGAATGCGCGCTCGTTTCCCGCCGCGCATGCCCCAGCTTCATCTTCAGCCCGACTTCGCCACCTTCCAGACGCTCGCGCAGCAGGGCAATCTCGTGCCAGTGATGGCGGAGTTGGCCGCTGATTACGAAACGCCGCTCTCGGCCTTCCACAAGATCCACGACGGGCGCTGCGCCTTCCTGTTGGAGTCCGCCGAGCTCACGCAGCACTCAGGGCGCTATTCATTATTGGGCAGCTCGCCGCGTCTCATCTTCACCGCGCATGGGCGGGAGATCGAGATTGAGGAGCGAGGCAAAAAGCGCACGTTCACCACCACGACCGATCCTTTAACTGAACTGCAGGAGCTGATGCGGCCGTTTCGCCCGCTGGAGGTGCCGCCGCTGCCGGTGTTTCATGGCGGCGCGGTCGGCTACTTGGCCTATGACATGGTGCGCTTCTTTGAACCGTCGTTGTCGCCGCCACCGCAGGATGAGCTGGGTCTGCCGGACATGGTGTTCATGATCACGGACACCGTGCTGGTGTTTGATCATCGCACGCGCCGCTTGTCCATCGTGGCGAATGTTCACACGGATGAGCATGCGACGCTGGCAGCGGCCTACGAATGGGCACGACAGCAGATCGCGGCCGTGATTGCCAAACTGGAGCAGCCGCTCGCCGCCAAGCCACTGCAAACCTTCGCCCCGGTCAGCCCGGATGCGGCCGCCACCGCTAGGAGCAACACCACGCGTGAGGAATACGAAGGCATGGTGCTCAAGATGAAGGAGTACATCGCCGCCGGGGACATTTTCCAAGGCGTGCCCTCCCAGCGTTTCGAGACGGACTACAGCGGCAGCACCTTGGACCTGTTCCGTGCGCTGCGGCATGTGAATCCCAGCCCGTACATGTTCTGCCTCGACTTCCCGCAGGGCTTCTCGCTCGTCGGCAGCTCGCCGGAGGTGCATGTGAAGTGTGTGAACGACCGGATCGACATCCGCCCCATCGCTGGCACGCGCTGGAGAGGCAAGACCGCTGCGGAAGACGACGCCCTGGCCGAGGAACTGCTCAACGACCCCAAAGAACGCGCCGAGCACATCATGCTCGTCGATCTCGCGCGCAATGATGTCGGACGTGTCGCCGACTACGGCACCGTGCGCGTCAGTGACCTGATGATCATCGAGCGCTACTCGCACGTCATGCACATCGTCTCGAATGTGGACGGTCGTCTGCGTGACGACAAGACGGCCTACGATGTGATGCGCGCCACGTTTCCCGCTGGCACAGTCAGCGGATCACCAAAGGTGCGAGCGATGGACATCATCAACGAGTGCGAGAAGAGCAAGCGCTGCGCCTATGCCGGCGCGGTGGGTTACTTCGGCTTCGATGGCAACCTCGACTCCTGCATCGCACTGCGCACCTGCGTCGTGAAGGACGGCAAGGCGTATGTGCAAGCTGGCGCGG
>JBDNIB010000482.1:0-2015 GCA_041688535.1 Prosthecobacter sp. | reverse complement strand
TCCCCGCCGACCAGTTAAACATCGGTCTGCGTCTGATTTCACATCAGTTGAACGGCGTGCTGTGCCAAAAACTGGTGCCTGATGTGAACGAAAAGCTCACACTGATGGTGGAGCACCTGCAAAACGGCGGCGCGGTGCGTGACTGGATCTCCCGGCGTGCCGTTTCGGACATCAACGAGTACATGACACGCGCCGGAGACCCGAACTGCCGCACCTTCCTGCAGTCCATCGTGACTGCCTACGAGGCGGGCATCATCACGGAAGAGACGGCCGTTGCCTCAATCGGCAATGAGGCGGCCTTCCGCCGTGCGGCACGCGGCATTTCCTGAGTTTCCAACCCCGACCATTTTTCATCCCATGCGCACCCACGATCTTATCGAATATCTCTTCATGGTCATCGAGCGTGGCGGCTCCGACTTGCACATCAGCGCCAATTCACCGCCGATGGGCCGCTTCTCTGGCGTGCTGGAGCCGGTCAACGATGAGGTACTGGACGTCGCCGACCTGCGTGAGCTGATCTTTGGCGTGCTCAAAGAAAACCAACGCGCGGAACTGGAGCAGAAGTGGGAGCTGGACTTCGCCATCCAGGTGGAAAATCTGGGCCGCTTCCGTGGCAACGCCTGCTATGTGATGGGCCGTATCGAGGCTTCCTTCCGCTATATCCCGAGTGTGATCCCCGAACTGCGCGACCTGGGGCATGGCCCCACGGTGGAAGGTTTCACCCGGCTCAAGGACGGCCTGGTGCTCGTCACCGGCACGAGCAACTGCGGCAAAACCACCACGCTGAGCTCGATGACCCAGCACATCGCCCGCACCCGTCGTGCGAACATCGTGAGCATCGAGGACCCGATCGAGTACCTCTTCTCCCATGAGCAGAGTCTGGTGCGGCAGCGGCAGGTGGGCGCAGACACGCATTCCTTTGCCAGCGCCATCAAAAGCGCCCTGCGCCAGGACGCGGATGTCATCATCATCAGCGAGCTGCGCGACCTGGAAACGATCCGCACGGCGCTGACGGCGGCGGAGACCGGGCATCTGGTCATCAGCACCCTGCACACCCAGGACGCGCCGGGCACCATCCTGCGCGTGCTGGACGCCTTCCCCGAGGAGCAGCAGGATTTCGTGGCCTCACAGTTGGCCAATTCATTGCGTGGGGTAATCTGCCAGTCGCTCATTTCCCGCCGCGACCAAGAAGGCCGCGTGATGGCGTCCGAGGTCATGGTGGGCAATTCCGGCATCGCCTCCTGCGTCCGCTCGCGGCGGCTGTCCCAGTTGGGCAATCTGATCCAAATCGGTGCCGTGGATGGCATGCACACGATTGACGACAGCCTCATGCATCTGGCCAACCACGGCTTCATCAGCCTAGAGGATGCCCTGCTCCGCGCCCGTGATCCAGAGTTTGTAAAAATTGGCAACCAGCGGTTTCTGCGCGAGCGGGAAGGCAAACGACGCTGATACGAAAAAGCGGAACCGGCTGCCCGGTTCCGCCTTTCAAGGCGCTGATCGTGTCAGTGCCGTGGTTTACTTGTTCTTGGCGTCGAACTTGGCTTTGCACTTTTCGCAGCAGAAGGCGACGGTTTTGCCGTCTTTGCCGGTGCTGGTGATGCTGGAATCAGCAGGTTTGCCGCTGATTGGGCATTTGTCGGCGGCAGCAGCGAAGCTGGCGGTGGAGAGGGCAAGGATGGTGAGCAGAGTTTTCATCGGATGAGTTAGGTTATGGTGTGTGCCCGGCGGAATTACCGAACTTTCTCCCGAACGTATAAGACCGGCTGTTTCTTGTCGATCTTTAATCTTTACTTGCCACACCGCCCACCGCCCCGTTAAAACTCGCGGCGCACCCGTACCACCGCCCCCTCATGAGTTTTTTCTCCCGTGAAGCCACCGTCGCCAAGCCCGGATTCAGCCGCTGGCTCGTCCCCCCCGCCGCCGTGGCGGTCCACATGTGCATCGGGCAGGTGTATGCCTTCAGCGTGTTCAACAAGCCGTTGAGCGCGGAGCTGGGTGCGCCGGTTTCCAGC
>JBDNIB010000481.1:0-4124 GCA_041688535.1 Prosthecobacter sp. | reverse complement strand
TCGGCGAAGCTGTGCAGGTACTTGCGCCAGCTTTCCCAGCCGAACTCCTGCATGAGCTGAATGTAGGTCGTCAACGCCGTGAAGGGTTCGCTCTTCCAAACCTGCCACTTGTTGGTGGCCTTCTTGATTTATTGAATGTGCTCCTTGCGCGACTCCTCGCCAGCGGAGCGCGGACCTCCGAGTCCGCAGCAGGTCGCCTGCGCGAGACGTGTGTTGATCGACGCAGAATGCCGCAAGCACGAGGATGCTCGGCTTGAAAGAGGTGATGGCCAAGAGTGGAGCGCTGAGCTTGAGCGGTGTGCTGCGGACTCGGAGGTCCGCGCTCCTCAGCCTGCGCCTGCGGCGGTTGATTCCTCGATCCATGCTTTTAAACGAGCGCCATTCATGCCAAGCACGTTGTTCGTTACCTCGCCGGTGCCTTCGAAGGTGAAATAGCCACGCTGATGATTGTGGCCGATCTCATGATAAAAACCCCAGCCGGGGAATTTCAGTTTGCCAAACGTGACCATCTTCGGCGCGGCGCTGGTCGGGATCATGATCGGATAACCGCTGTGCATGTAGCCCGCGCTGATCTGCACATCCGCTACGATGCGCTCGGGCCGTTTGCGTTCGGCGCTCATCACGGAGCCCCCCAAGCCATCCAGACATGCCTGAATATTTATTCAGAAGTCCCGATCATCAGATGCAGCTTTCAAGCACGAGAGTTGTGCTTTGCGGCTTGGTTTTGGCGATGAGGCGATTACGCAGATAGTCTTGAACCATCATGAAACATCAACCGCTCCGCACCTCGGTCATTGGCAGTTATCCGTTTCCAGGCTGGCTCGAATTCTCCGCACGGCATCTCACGGAGTTTGGCAGCGCGGACATCGCGGAAATGCAGGACGACGCGGCGATGGTGGCGATTCAGGATCAGGTGGCCTCAGGACTGGATGTGATCACGGATGGCGAGCAGACGCGGTTTGATTTCAATCTGTCGTTCTACGGCTTCATTGAGGGCATCGCGCTCGAACCGGCGAGTCCACGTCGCTTTGGGCCTCCGGCGCATGATCAGCGGGGGAAGCATGAGATCGTAGGCGAGTTGCGAGCGCCGCGTGGTTTGGGAGTGGTGGAGGAATTTCAGCGTCTCCAACGCCTCGCCGCGCAAACCGGTAAGCGGTTGAAGGTTTCCGTGCCCGGTCCCTACACGCTCAGCGGTCGGCTTTTGCCGAATGGGCAGTACAAGGATCGCTACGTGATCACGGAGGCGCTGCTGCCCATCGTGAACCAAGAGATCGCCGATCTCGTGGCGGCCGGTGCAGAGGAGATCTGCGTCGATGAGCCGAGCATGAGCTGCTACGGCTACCGCGAGGACCCGCAGCGTTTCGTGGACATCTTCAACCGCACGGTGGCCGGCGGCTATGGCAAGGCGCGCATCTGCACGCATCTCTGCTTCGGCAATTTCAAAGGCCACCCTGTGGGCTGGCGCAAATACGCGCCGCTGTTTCCCGCGTTTCTCGATCTGCACTGCGATGAAGTCCACGTCGAGATGGCGAATCGCGAATACGCCGAGTTGGAGGTCATCAGGCCGATGGCGGAACGCTACGACGTAGCTGTTGGCGTGATCGACGTGAAAAGCTACCACATCGAAACACCGGAGCAGGTCGCCGATGCGGTACGCGCGTGTTTGAAGCATGCGCCAGCGGACAAACTAGTGTTCGCACCGGATTGCGGTCTATCCCAAACCGCACGCTGGGCGGCGAAGAAGAAGCTCGCCAGCATGTGCGCAGGCGTTAGCCTAGTGAAAAATGAACTGGGACTTTAATCTTCTGGGTGTTCCGACCAAGGCCACACCTTTCGGGTGTGTCATTGCCTTGGCTGGGATAGCTTTGTTCGTTTATGCTTTGCTCAACGGTTGGGTTTGTTATCTCGCAGTTCAATCCACAGAGGTACAGGACAAAACCAGCGTGCTTCGCTTCTGCGGCATATCGTGCGTGGTGTCCTTCGTCGGTAGTGTCCTTCTGCTCCGCTACGGCTGGAGAAAGGCATTAGGGGCTGACATGAGCAATCCCGATGATGGGCCGATCATGCGCTGAATAGGGCTTGGCTTACGCGATCTTCACCACGCCGACCGTCGTGTTGTCCTGACGGTCGTGATTGATGCGGCGGATGGCGAAGATGATGGCGTCGGCGATTTTGTCGGCCGTGGTGTGCTTGCCGAAACTGAGCAGTTCTTCCAGCGCTTTGTGCGTGAGGGTGAAGATGCCGTCGCTGGCGGAAATGACGATGTCGCCGCTTTTCAGGGCCATGGGTTCGGCGGGCGCGTCGATCATCATGATCGGCAGGCCGAGCAGGGCGGACTGCAGCGTGTGGCGGTCGGGGTGGTGTTCGGCCTCCTCGGCGGTGATCTCGCCGCGCTCGGCACGGGCGTCGATCAGCGGCGAAAGACTGTGGTCGGCATTCAAACGCAGCAACTCGCCTTCGCGGAACAGGAACAGGGGCGAGTCGCCCACGCTGATCCATTCCAGCGTTTTCGGCGTGATGAGCGCTCCCACCATCGTGGTGCCCATGGGCGGTGCCACGGCAGGCATGCGGCTAGTGATGTAGCCGAGCGTTTCATTGGCGGTTTCGACCGCGTGCTTGAGTTTCCAGGAGTTCGGGCCTTCCTGCTCGTGAAAGGCACGCACAAAGGCATTCACGCCGATGTAACTGGCCACGCTGCCACCAGCATGCGCTCCGAGACCATCGCCAACGACGAGCAGCAGGCGTTCTAGGCTGCGCTCCTCCGGTTCGGCGGCGTCGGCAAAGGCGTAATAGTCCTCCTGGTTGTCGCGACGGCCACGGTACTGGCGCGCGGCAAAATCCTGCTCCTGGACGAAGGCAGGCGGCTCGGTTTCAAACAGGGGGACTCGATCGGTCAGGACGTTGGTGGCGCTCACTCGGCTGAAAACTGGTAAATCGTGGTGCTGCGGAAGGATTCACCCGGACGCAGGATCACGCTGGGGAAGTTCGGTTTGTTCGGACTGTCGGGATAGTGCTGCGTTTCGAGGCAGAAGCCGTGGCGTTTGCCATAGACATGGCCGCTTTTGCCCACAGGGTCTTTGAGATGATTGCCGGTGTAAAGCTGCACGCCGGGCTCGGTGGTGCGCACGGTCATCACGCGGCCGCTCTGCGGGTCTTTGGCAATGGCGGCGAGCTTCAGGCCGCTGCCAGCGAGGACATAGTTGTGATCGTAGCCGATGCCCTGGATGAGCGGTTTGAAGTCCGCGCCGATGCGCTCGCCAATTGTGTGCGGCGTGGTGAAATCCAGCGGCGTGCCTTTGATGCTGACGATTTCGCCCGTGGTGATGAGATCGTCATCGGTGGCGGTGATTTGATCCGTCGGAATCGTGAGTTCGTGGCCGAGGATGTCACCGCTGCCCTCACCGCCGAGATTGAAGTAGCAGTGGTTCGTGAGATTCAACACGGTCGGCTTGTCCGTGGTGGCTTGGTAATCTATTTGGAGGCCGTTGTCGGGCGTGAGCGTGTAGCTCACGGTGCAGTTCAGCGTG
The DNA here is from genome assembly GCA_041688535.1 of Prosthecobacter sp. GTDB lineage: Bacteria > Verrucomicrobiota > Verrucomicrobiia > Verrucomicrobiales > Verrucomicrobiaceae > Prosthecobacter. The sequence goes on along the minus strand of JBDNIB010000481.1, from coordinate 597 downwards.
CCAGGAAAGCCTTCCTCGCCATCGGTGCTGGTGTAACTGAGTGCCACGCCGTTCGTGATCTCCTTGGCGGCCCACACCTTCTTGTCGAAGCCGATCTTGCCACCGTGGATGTGATTCTTGCCGGAGTTCGCCGTCACTTGGTGCTCCACGCCGTCGATCTTGAATTTCGCGCCGCCGATGCGGTTCGCGTAGCGGCCGGTGATGCAACCGAAGAAGGGGTTCTTGGCGAGATAGCCCTCCAACGAGTCAAAGCCGAGTGCCACATCCGCGAACTGGCCGTTTTTGTCAGCCACCTTCAGTGAGACGATGAAACCGCCCCAGTTGGTGATTTTCGCCTCCATGCCGTTCGCATTGCGCAGGGTGAACAGCTTCACTTCTTCACCTGCCTCTGTTTTGCCCCAAACGACCGAGTCGAGAGTGGTGCTGGCGGCATGTGACGAACCGGAGATCGACATGAGAAGCAGGAGGAGGGCTGGCAGCGCGTGGCGGCGCATAACGTGGGTGGTGAAGGTGGGCCGCGAGTCTGGCGGCTGTGACTGGCTTCTGCAAGGAGCGAAAGTTGCCTTGTTCCTGCGGAACAAGGTTCAAAAAAACCCT
>JBDNIB010000049.1:0-3284 GCA_041688535.1 Prosthecobacter sp. | reverse complement strand
TGGAGACGCGCTTCAGAATATCCAAACCGGAAACGACTTGGCCGAAGACGGTGTACTTGCCGTCGATCGTTCCGTAATTACCCAGGGTGATGTAGAACTGGGAGCCGTTCGAGCGGCGCTGTGGATTGACCGAATCGGCACGTCGCGCCATGGCCACAGCACCGACGCGATGCGGCAGTTTGATTTCCGCAGGGATCGACTTGTCCTCACCGCCCGTTCCCCATTTTTCGCGGGCGGATTCGTCAGAAGTGAGCGGGTCACCGGTTTGCACCAGAAAGCCCTCGATGGCGCGGTGGAAAGCGAGACCGTTGTAGAAACCGCTGTCGCAATGGTCGATAAAATTCGCCACGGTCTGCGGAGCCGCGCCCGGCAGCAGCTCAATCATCACCGTGTCCTTCACGCCGCCAAAGGCGACTTCCATGACTGCCAGCTTGCGGGTTGAATCCTTCTCCCAGAGCGAGGGACTGGCCAATGCCTGCACCGGACGGCGCATGGGGACCGCAGCGTTAGCATTGCTGGTGCTGGCAGAAACGCCGGTGGTGCCCGACGAGTCGAAGAGTGTTTTTTGCGCCTCTGCGGCCAGTTTTTCGAGCCGTTCGATCTCCGCCTTGGAGGATGCCTCGGCAGGAACCACCGGCGCGGTGCTGGGCCGGAGCGTTTCAGGGGCTTTCAACTGCTGGGCGTTCAAGACAAGGCAGCAGCCGAAGACAAGCAGGCAGGACAGGAGCGGGATCTTCACGTGACGTTCGCGTGGCAGGAGGGTTTCGATGACGCCAACGTGTTAGCGCAGGTTGGAAGGGATCGTCGGGCTGATAGGAGCCGTCCTTGATGCAGGAGCAGAGACTGGTGCAGGGGCAGATGGAGCAGGCGCGGCAGGAGCCTCACTCACGGGCGCAGAATAATCGTTCCTGGCATTGTACTGGTAACGCAGCTTGGGATTGCCGCGTGATTTGCGCGGCGGCAGCCCCCAGCTCACATCGTACGCGTCCTGTTGGGACACGCTGGGAAAGCGGGAGTCCATTTTCTCAAAAGAGCCACACGAAATCAGGGTGGAGCAGGCCAGCAGAGCGGCAAAAAGGAGGCGCGGAGAGGTCATTGTTTGGCAGGATTGAATTCTTAACAGACCGCGATATTAGGCGGGGTGATTGGGACTGGCAACATCGAAGTCTGACACGGCTGGCGGCACTTGGTTCAAACTCCGCGCACCAGACGCACGGCCACATGATCTGTGTCCGGCAGGATGTGTTTGCGCAGTTCGATGCTGACACCAGCCGCGTGGAATTCAGCGAGCACGCAGGCCGCCATTTCTGCTGCGAGCGTTTCGATGAGCTGGCGTGGCCGTTCGGCCGCGAGCGCCTGTAGGCGGCTGGCCACGGTGGCATAATCTATGGTGGCGGCAATCGCGTCCTGCATAGCCTCAAATCGCGCGGCACTGCGGATGATCACATCCGCCTCCAGCACCTGGGCGGCAGCACGTTCCGCCGTCGGGACGCCGATGTGCGTGCTCAGTTTAAGGCCGTTGATGTGGATTTCGTCGGGAGGATTCATGCGCCGATCATGCCACAAGTCCGCGCCGCACGCACTCGTCGATGAGGATGCGGGTGGGGATGTTCAAATCGAGCTGCAACGCCGCGGCCAGCGGCAGCCATTGGAACGCCTGCGCTTCCTCGTTCAAAACGACCTGCGGCGGCTCTTCCACACAGCGGGCCAGGTAGTTCAGCAGCAGAAAATGCGCGGAACGCTGGAATTCGGGCGGCTCCACGCAGTCCTGCACCATGATGAACTCGATCTCCGCCAGCGTGAGGGCCGTTTCCTCGGTGATCTCACGTCTGAGCGCGGCCTCGCAGGTCTCGCCACGTTTGATTTTGCCACCCGGAATGCCCCAGCGGTGGCTCCATTTGTGTGTGCGGATGAGCAGCAACTCCCCTGCCCGGTTCAAGATCAGCGCCCCGACAGTGGCGACCGGCGGCGCATCCGCTCCGGCCGTCAAGCCCCCCAGCAGCACCGGCAGGCGTGACAAATCCGGCACCAGCAGGTCCGGCTCGGCGGTGAGCAGCACCGTGGCACTTTCATAGCCAGTGCAGGTGGCGATGGTGAGGACGTCGGCTGCTTTTCCCGCGTCGATGTCATGCCGCATGTCGCCGATGAAGGCCGTTTCCGCAGGCTGCATGTCGAGTTCCGCGAGGAGCGCGTGAATTTCCGTGCGTTTGTCGATGACACCGCAGCGCATGACTTCAAAAGCGTCCCGCACGCCCAAGGCTCGCGCCTGGGCCTCTACATGCTGGGCCGGGGCGCTGCTTAGCACGACCATGCGCCGCCCGGTGGCCGCAGCATAACGAATAAACTCCGCCGCATGCGGCAGCAACGTGACGCCCGCATGCGCATGCGGGAAATGGTCGAGGTAGAGCTGCTGTAGGCGCTCCAGCGGCATGCCGGGCAGCATTTCAGCGAAAAACTCCGTGTAAGGCAGCCGGAAGCGCGCTTGAAACTCCTCACGGTTCAGCTCGTCCTGGTTGGCAGAGCGCAGCATGCCGTTCACGGCGCTCAGCACACTGGGCAGATCATCCGCCAGCGTGCCGGACCAGTCGAACAGGAGGTTTCGAATCATGCGCGGCGCATTAACTGCGGCGGCGGTGCTTTGCAAACTGCGAAGCTGACTTCAGCGACGACGACGGCGCAGCAGCAGCAGGCCGGTCAGCCCCAGCAGCAGAGCACCGCCAGGCTCCGGTACGGGAGTCACCACGAAGTCGATGCAGTACTGGATCTCCTCCGAGGTCTCCTGCACCCAGAAAGTGTACGTTCCCGGTCCCAGCGCCCCACTGAAGCCAGTGCCACCAAAGGCAGGCCCCGCGTCGAGGATGGCCAGCAGGTCGGTGTAGGTGTTGCCAAAGCCGTCCAATTGCTCGGTCCACAGGCCGTTGCTAAGGTGTTGCGAGGGATCGGACATGTTGATCGTATTGGCATCGTCGATCGCCATGAAGGATTGAATCCCAGAACTCGGAGCGGAATAGGACACCAGATTGATGCCTGTCAGGTAGTAACCGGCTAGGATGGTGAAGGTCCAAACGTCGGCATCTACCGGGCCAACACCGCCGGGAGCACCCATGATGCCCTCAATGAGATTGCTCCCCTCGGTAAACAGGATGGAGGTGGGGGCATTCCCGTCTCCAGAAAGGTCGCCATCAAAGTCTTCATTCCAATTCAGCGCCCGCGCCGTGCTAAAAGGCAGAGCGAGCAGAACGAGGTAAGGTAGAAAGGTTCGGGGAGAGATATTACAATAATTA
>JBDNIB010000480.1:0-4343 GCA_041688535.1 Prosthecobacter sp. | reverse complement strand
CCCGGCCAGCGGCAGCAGTTGCCACAACGCTGGCAGGCGTAATAGGGCGTGGGTGTGTCAAGCGTGGAGGCGTCGGTCATGAAAAGTATTCTGTTCGCACGCTGTCGCGCGGCAGGCATAGTTCGTGCGATGAAGTGTTTCATGCAACGAAGGTTTGAATGCCGCCGCCTGCCACAGCGGCGCAAAGCATTGGCGTGACATGAAACTGCACCTGCTGCCCATCACCATCCTGCCGCTGCCGCGTGAAACCGCCGCAGACGACCAGATCATCGAAGACTGGGCACGCGGCCTCGACTGGGTGAAGTGGCTGCTCGGTAGCGTGCGCGCACGCACCACCTGCCTGATGTTGGGCGGTGCAGATCAGCGCATGATGCGTGCTTGGGAAGTTTTTGCCGATGGCAGGTTCCGTGATGTTATCGGCCCCGCGTTGAAATCGGCGTGGCAATTGGCTCACACGGGAGATTTAGAGGGCTTGCTCGCAGCGGATGCAGCCTTGTCGGCCCAACTGCCGCCAGCATGCCTGAAGCGCAGCATGCGGGCGGGCGCATTGTTGCTCAAATCCACTCGCTATGCGCGCTATCAAGGCGTGCTGGGTCGTTTGCGTGAAGCGGTGGACCAGGAGCTCAGTGTTGGCCACTTCGTCGTCGTATGGGCGGCAGTGGGGCAGTTTTTTCAACTCAGCTTGGCCAATGTGCTGGCTGAATACCTCCATCTGGAGTGGGACATTGCCGCGCGGGAGCGCGGCGACCAGACCAAACCCACCGGACGCTGCTGCATTGCCGCACTCACGAGCCAGATGATGCACCACGCGTCAGCCGAATCTGCATTGCGGGTGGTGGATGGGTGATCCTGCTGGTGGCGTCCATGAGACGCGGTGCCCGCAAAGCGTCAAAGCGAGGCTAAAACTTCACGGTGGCACCGAGGCTGGCACCGAAGCCGGGTTCGTTCGAGCCGGAGCCGTGGTAGCGGTAGGTTTGGTTGAGCAAGTTGTCGAGTGTGGCGGTGAGTTGGAGGTGCTTGTTCATCTGCCACCCGCCACGCAGGGTGAGGACCAGGAAGGAAGGCGTGCCGTTGGGCGGGATGCGCTGCGTGTCGAGCTGGTCGCGGGTGTTCATGCGGCCTGCCTCGCCGTAAGTGAGGCCGACGAGTTCGGTCCAGAGGCGATTGCCCGTACCCTGCCAGCGCACGCCGGCGTAGCCGACGAGAGGGGAGATTTTTCCGAGGGACTCGCGGCGTTTCTGCGTGGTGGTGCCGATGAACTGATCGACCTCCCCCTCCACCCAGGCGATGTGGCCGAAGACGCTCCAGTGGGCGTCCATCTGCCAGCGAGTCGAAAACTCGAAGCCCTGCATGTAGCCGTCGCCGCCGTTGCTTTTGGTGTCTTGCAGCGGCACCGCGGTGGAGCGCCGGATGATGAGGTTGTTCAAGCGGGTGTAAAAGTAGGCGATGCTGGCGCTGATGGTCGCGGTGTTGGCTTTGAGTCCGATTTCATAGGTGAGGTATTTCTCCGGTGAGAGGTCGGTGGCCGGAATCTCGGTGCGGCCGGAGAGCGCCACGTCAAAGCGGGAGAGGTCGGAGAGATTGGGGGCACGGAAGGCCTGCGAGACGCCGCCGTAGAGGCTGTAGCGATCGCGGTCGTCGAGATCGATCACGAAGCGGGCGCTGCCGGAGAGATTGTTCCAACTGTTGGCAAAGGATTGCTGCGCCTTGGTGACCGGATTCTGAAAACTGCCGAGCCGGGCGGTGGCATGGGTGAAGCGCTCGCCCAGGAAGAGATGCACGCGCTCGCCGAGGTCGATGCTGTCCTGAATGTGGACGCCGAGCAGGCTGTAGGTGGAGTTGTCCGCCACCGCACCCTGGAAGGGATTGTTGGTGGCGTGGGACTGCACGAAGTCCTCATAAAAATCCACCCCATAGACGAGGTTGCCGATGGGAGAGTCGCTTTCGAACTGGAGATCGACGCCCAGCGTGCTGAGATCGACCTTGTTGTAAGAGTGGACGCCAGCACCGGTCACGCGGAATTGATTTTCCCCGGCGGTTTGCAGGGAGATGGTCAGGCTGGCGCCGTCGATGAAGCTGTTGAGGTCTTTGCCGGCCAGCCGCACATAGGAGAGGCTGCGTTCTTGGTCGAAAAGGCGCACGCGGTCGGTGCCGATGACGGTACCATTGAAGGAAACGCCGGAGGTGGTCGAGTGCGTGCGCCACACGTCGTTTTGCTGCGCTTGCTGATGCACGGCGGTGAAGGTCCACTGGTCATCGAGTGCGATGTCGAGCCTGACATCGAAGGCCCACTGGTCGTAGCCGGTGTGGCGCTGCCGCTGTCCGCTGCCGTCCGTGACATCGCCGAACTGGCTGAGGGTGGCCCCCACCTGCAGGCCCCATTTTTGCCCTTCACCGATGCTGGTTTCCAGATGCTCGACGTTGCTGTGCTCCGCCGTAGAGTAGCGGTAGCTGGCGAGGCTGCGGGTGAAAAAACCGCCTGCGGACTCGCTCAGAAAGCCGGAGTCTTTGGTGAAAGCATTCACGGTGCCACCGATAGCATCGCTGCCGTAGAGCACAGCCCCCTGCGAGGGCAGCACTTCCACGCGGATGACGGAGTATGGGTCAATGGTGTTCCAGTACTGGTTGGGTCCGTCGCGGAAAGTGGAGTTGTTGAAACGGATGCCGTCAATGAGCAGCAGATTGCGGAAGCCGGTGAAGCCGCGGATGAAGGGCGAACCCTGGCCGTTGGAGGTCTTTTGGATCGTCACGCCGGGCGTTTCCCGCAGCGCCTCGGGGAAGGTGCGCACCAGGCGTTCCTCCAGCTGTTTCTTGTCGAGCGTTTTGACCACGGCGGGCACTTGGGCCGCCGGTTTGGCGCTGCGCGTGGCGGTGATGACGACTTCGGGGATGTCCTGCGCAGTCTTCGGCTTTTCAGCAGCCAAGGTGATGCCGGTGGTGAGGAGAACGAGAGAAAGTGGGAGGAGGCGCATGAGTAAATTCAAATCGAAGCCGCCGATTCAAGCAGCCTCGTCGTCCACCGTCACGTGGCATGTGGGCTGAAAGCCAGGGATGGACAGGAATGCACCCGCACGCAGGAGACGTGGGCAGAAAATGACCGCCGCCCAAACAACTAGGCGGAGCGGCACCACTCGCTCCGCCCGCCGGAATGGCCCCACGCCAACCGAACATTCGTCATTCGCCCCGCTCGCCCGCTTGCAACCGCCACCACCCCGGTTGCGGCCACGGTGAGATGGATTGCGGGCGCTGTCAGCCCCGTTGCAGGCATGATGAGATGCGTTGCAGGCACTGTCAGCCCCGTTGCAGGCACGGTGAGATGCGTTGCGGACGCTGTCAGCCCCGTTGCAGGCACGGTGAGATGGGTTGCGGGCGCTGTCAGCCCCGTTGCAGGCACGGTGAGATGCGTTGCAGGCACTGTCAGATACCTCTGGCTGGCGCTCCAAAGTGTTAAATGACCCCTTAAATGATGGTTATTATACAATTCTGAAGGCCGCAGGCATGCCTGCGAGCCTCTCCGGCCTGTCCTCCCGTCTTGGCGGCTGGGCGATGGCGGTGTGCCCGTTTGGATGCCTGACAGCATGACCATGACTTCCTGGAGCCATTCTTCTCGCCCGCACAGTCCGGCCGCACGCGCGCAGCGCATCACGCTGGACGGGTGCGCCGCCGGAATGATGTTGAAACACAGCGGCACCGCCGGTGGTGTTTTGCGAGCAGGCAGGCGTAGGGCGGATGTGTTTGGCGTGCTACACACTGCCATCTCCAGGGCATCCTTCGCCAAACTATCCGGCTCTTTGCGCGCGACCGCCCGCACGCCAGACCAGCCGGATAGTTCGGCGAAGAGAGCCTTGGTGCTTGCGGCGCTACTTTCGCCGAACACATCCGCCCTACATCATTCCGGCGAAGCGCCCCGCTGGATGTGATGAAGCGGGGAAGCGGGCACTTGGAATAGGTGTTCGCCGTAGCTTCGCTTGGCAGCCGCAGCCCTGTCGTCTCCTATAACGTAGTCAGGTGGTGCTTGCGTCCTGCCTGATTCCGTTCACCGTCCCGGCTCATGAAGCAGACTCTCCGATTTCTGGTAATGGCTCTCTTCGTTTCGGCCTGCTGGATGGCAGGGGCGGAGCCGGTGGTGTCCAATGTCCGCGCGGCGCAGCGGGCGGGCACGAAGCTGGTGGATGTTTATTACGACCTCAGTGGGGCCACGGGTCCTGCGACGGTGTTGGTGGCGGTTTCCAATGATGGTGGGGGCAGCTATGCGGTGTCTGCCAGCAGTTTCAGTGGGGCGGTTGGGGGCGGGGTGGCGAATGGAACCAATAAACAACTGGTCTGGAATGCTGGGGCGGATT
>JBDNIB010000479.1:0-7963 GCA_041688535.1 Prosthecobacter sp. | reverse complement strand
TTTAACGCCTGTTTTCGACCGCTTTATCCTGCATCTAGACCCGCTCCCGCATGACGGGGCCTGGAACATGGCCGTGGACCAGGCCTGGCTGGAGCAGGCGGACCGGCCGGTGCTGCGTGTCTATGCCTGGGATCAGCCGACGGTGACGATCGGCTACGCACAGAATCTGGCGAAGCTGGGCGACACCCTGCCCGCATGGCCGGTGGTGCGGCGCTGGACCGGCGGCGGCGTGGTGCTGCATGAAAATGACGCGACGTATTCGGTGATCGTGCCCGCCAGCCATTCCTGGGCGGAAACACGTCCGCTGGACAGTTACCGGTTGATTCATGATTCGCTGGCGCATGCGCTGGTCGCCACTGGCTTTCAGGGCTGCCGTCTCGCGGGGCCGGAGGATTTGATCGAGAACCCGTTCTGCTTTGTGGCACCAGCGCTGCATGACGTGGTGCGTGGCAAGGTGAAGATCGCCGGGGCAGGGCAGCGGCGTGGGAAACTGGGGCTGCTGCATCAGGGCAGCGTGCAGCAGGTGGTGATTCCGCCGAGTTTTTGGAGTGCTTGGGCGGCGGCGCTGGCCCGGGAGGTCACGCGGGTCGAAACGCTGCCGGTTGCAGCCGCCGAACGTGCGGAGGAACTCATGGAGAAGCGCTACGCGCTGCGTTCGTGGCTTGATGAACGGGAGGATACGCTGGCATGACGCGGATCTTTGTCTATGGCACGCGGAAGCGCGGTGGCGAGAATCACGAGTGGCTCGCGGGTCAGCGATTCATAGCCCCGGCGAGAACGCGGCCGCGCTACCGCATGTTCGACCTCGGCGGCTATCCCGGCATGGTCCGTGATGACGAGGGGGTCGCGGTCGAGGGGGAAATTTGGGAAGTCGATGCGGCCGGTTTGACACGTCTGGACGTGCTTGAGGACGTGGGTGGCGGCGAATACGAGCGCGTGAAGATCGACCTCAATGACGATGACGCGGAGGGATATATTTACCTCCACAGCATTGAGGACAGGCCCGACGTGGGAACCTGTTGGTGAGCGTGGCCGACTTTCTCCGGAAGTCGTGCCTGGCTCGATTTTTGGAAAAAATCGGCCACTAACCCGCGCCAAAGAAGCCGCCGAGCTTCCGTATCCGCGTGGGGTGGCGCAGCTTGCGCAAGGCTTTGGCCTCAATCTGGCGGATGCGCTCGCGGGTGACTTGGAATTGCTTGCCGACTTCTTCGAGCGTGCGGCCTGAGCCGTCAGCCAGGCCGAAGCGCTGCTCCAGCACCTCACGCTCGCGTGGATTGAGGGTGTCGAGTACGTCGCGCAGCTTGTCGCGCAGCAGGTGCATGGCGGTGAGCTCCATAGGGTTGCTGGCCTCCTTGTCCTCGATGAAGTCGCCGAACTCGGTGTCGCCCTCGCCTTCACCGACTTTGGCCTGCATGGAAACGGGCTGCTGGGAGAGGCGCAGGACGGCGTTCACGCGTTCGACGGGCAGGTGAATTTCCTCGGCGATCTCCTCCGGGGTGGGGTCACGGCCCAGCTCCTGCACGAGCTGTTTATGCACGCGCATGAGCTTGTTGATCGTCTCGATCATATGCACCGGGATGCGGATGGTGCGTGCTTGGTCGGCGATGCTGCGGGTGATGGCCTGCCTGATCCACCAGGTGGCGTAGGTGCTGAATTTGTAGCCGCGCTGGTACTCGAATTTCTCCACCGCACGCATGAGGCCCATGTTGCCCTCCTGGATGAGGTCGAGGAATGAGAGGCCGCGGTTGGTGTATTTTTTGGCGATGGAAATGACTAGGCGCAGGTTCGCCTCGATCATCTCGGTCTTGGCCTTGGTGGAGTCAGCGACGTACTTGAGGGTGTCGGTGATGAGCGTGCGGTAGTCTGCCGCCGTCATCCAGGATTCCAGCTCAAAGGCACGCACGGCGTCTTTGGCGGGTTCACTGCGTGGCTCCTCTTTCAACTTGCGCTCCAAACTGTCCAGATCGGCCAAACGCTGCTGCAGCAGGATGACGAACTCCTCGGTGATCTTGCTTTTGAAGAAAAACTTCTCACAGATGCCGAAAAAAGCGGTGCGCCCGGTCTCGAACTCCTCCTGGCAGGCCGTCCGTTTGCGCGCGCTGGCGTCGATCAGGTCAGCAAACGCGGCGGATGTTTGTTCATGGGCTTCGAGCGCCTGCTCCAGCAGCGGCTTCAATTTTTTGAAGTAGGCATCGCGTTCCTCGGCCTTGCGGTCGCTGACGATGCGGTCGAAGCGTTCGACGCCGTTGCTCAGCGCTTCGGCGAACTGTAGGTAGGCTTGGCCGATGAAGCCGATGGTGTGCAGGCACTGGCGCAGGCTGAGGTCGGCCTTTTCGATGCGCTTGGAGATGTGGATTTCCTGCTCGCGGGTGAGCAGCGGCACCTGACCCATCTGGCGCAGGTACATGCGCACGGGGTCGTCAAACACGTCCAGCTTGGCCGAGGTGGCGTCACGCTCCGCCGCGGCGCGCTCGCGCGCGGCGTTGTGCCGTGCGGCCGCGCCGACGACATCATCGACGATTTTGATCTCCATCGCCCGCAGCCGGGTGATGAGGGCGTCCATCAGGTCCGGGGTGACGAATCCTGGGGGCAGGGCTTCATTGATGTCATCCCAGCTCAGATGATCGTGCTCACGCGCGGTGCGGATGAGATCACGCAAGCGTGCCTGCACATCGGGAGAGTGGATGTGATCGTGCGTGGTGTTGGCAAACTGTGCGAGACCACCGGCGTGGCCGCTTTTCGGCGGACGGCCACGGCGGCGCTTGAGCGGCTGACCATCAACGCTTAGCGGGATGGCAGGCTTCTCCTTGGGCGGGTGAATGCGCGGCCTGCCACGACCGCGTTTGGCGGGCACGGCGCTCTCCTCTGCGGCGGCAGCAATGGTGTCCGCTTTGCTGGCGGCGACTGGAGATGGTGATCCGTGTGGAGTGCTTTTAGAGACGGCCATACATGCCTCGGGGGGTTCCGGGAGCGTCGGTCAGGAGAAGGGACTATCTGGGGCGGCTTTCGCACGGTCAAGGCATTCTTTGCGCAGGACGCTCAGCTCCATGATCTGCTGCTGCAACTGCTCCATCTGCGCCACCGGCAGGCCGGGCTGGCGCAGCTTTGCCTGCGAGCCTTGGATTAAATTTTGCAACCGGTCCAGCTCCAGCACCAGGAGCGCCTGCCGGGCCTCCTGTAGTCCGCCCGGCGGCCCCTGCCGTGCCTGCAACTGCGCAAAGGCCGCCTCCTGGTGGCGTTCCAATCCAGCCATAAAGGCGGGCTGGGCAGTGGCATCAAGCGGGTCATAGCGGCTGCGCCAAAGCAGTGCCAGTAGCTCCGTTCCTGGCACCTCGCTCAGCATGTCGGTGCAGTCCGCCTCGCGCAGCCAGTGTAGCGCCTGTGCGTCTGTCAGCACCATCTGGCAGAGCAGCAGGGCGGTCTTGTTTTGTGTGTTGAGCAGCTTTTTGGCCTCATCCACGACGTTGCGTCCCGCATCCCGCCCGCGCTGCTGCCCCGCATCACGTTTTTGCTCCGCAGCGGCTCGGGCGACCATCGCGTTGAGCTGCTCCTCGGAGATTTCCAGTAGTTTGGCGACTTTGTTCACGGCGGCGATCCGTTGCGCCACGCCATGGAAGATGCTGATCGCGCTCGCTGCTTGCTCGGCCATGCGCACGCGCTCGGTCATGCCATCGCCCTTCGCGCTGGCACGCAGGTGGCGGATTTGATGCTCTAAAAACTCCGGCGCGTCCGTGATGATGCCGCGCAGCGCATCCGCGCCGTCCCGGCGGATCAGCGAGTCGGGGTCCTCGCCCTGCGGCAGTGCGGCCACGCGGACATTGATGCCCTGCGGGGAGAGAATGCGGAAGGCTTTTTCCGTGGCTTCGCGGCCCGCGTTGTCGCTGTCGTAACAGAGAATGACCTCGTTGCAGACACGTTTGAGCATTTTGGCGTGATGCTCGGTGAAGGCGGTGCCCTGGCCGGCGACGACGTTTTGCAGCCCGGCCTCGAACACCATGATCATGTCGATCTGCCCCTCGCAAATGATCGCCTGGTCCGCCTTGGCGATGAAACGCTTAGATTTGTCGAAGCCGAACAGCACGCGGCTTTTGCTGAAGACTGGTGTCTCGGGCGAATTGACATATTTGCCGGTATTTTCCTTCTTTTCGAGCAACCGACCGCTGAAGGCGATGACGTCGCCGTTGTCATTGCGGATGGGGAACATCAGGCGGTGCCGCCAGCGCGGATAAGCCCGCCCTCCGCGACCCTGCTCGTCCTGGTCCGCCACACTGAAGATGCCCGCATCCACGAGCGCGTGCTCGGGGCGCTGTTGTTGCGCCATCCACTCGCGGTAAAAGGCCTTGCCCTCCGGCGCGTAGCCCATCTGCCAGCGTTTCGCCATCTCCGCGCTGATGCCGCGTGCTTTGAGGTAGTCACGGGCCGGGGCGGCGCTCTGGTGCTTCATGAGCAGCAGGTGGAACCACTCCGCCGCCTCGCGGTTCGCGCGCAGCAGCAGGGTGCGGTGCTTGGCCTCCGCCTCGGCGTTCGCGTCCCAGACTTCCTCGACAATGTGAATGCCGGCGGCGTCCGCGAGTCGTTTCACGGCCTCGATAAAGGAGAGCGCATCATGCTCCATGACGAAACGGATGGCCGAGCCGCCCGCACCACAGCCGAAGCAGTGGTAGGTGCCGCGTGAGGGGCTGACGTTGAAGGACGGCGAGCGCTCATTGTGAAACGGGCACAGCCCCACATAGTTCGTGCCCGCCTTGCGCAGCTTCATGGCACGCCCGACCAGCGCCACGATGTCCGTGGCGGCGATCACCTGCTGGATGGTTTCCTCCGGGATGCGCGGCATGCGGGGCGCATGGTGTTGAGCATGGGCACGACCGCAACCCATCCCGAAATCTTTATTGGCCTCGCGTGGGCGTCCTGCTATATCATCACCATTATGTCCAACCGCCCGCCCGCCTTCTCCCGCCGTCATTTCCTCACCACCAGTGCCGCCGCACTGGGTTTCCCCACGATCATTCCGGCCACCGCGCTCGGTAAAGGCGGCCGCCCAGCGCCGTCGGAGCGCATCACCGTGGGTGCCATCGGCTGGGGCACCATCGCCGGTGACTGGACGCCGTCTTTTTTGAACAATGACAAGTGCCAGGTCATCGCCGTGGCCGATCCGATGAAGGAATACGGTCACTACGGTTACGACGGCAAGGAAACCGGTGGTCGTGAGGCTGGAAAGAAAATCATCGACGCGTACTACTCACAGGCCGCGAACAAGCCGGTCAAAGCCTGCGCCGCTTATGCTGACTTCCGTGAGATGATGGAAAAGGAAGACCTCGACGCCGTGCAGGTCTCCACGCCCGACCATTGGCACGCCTATCTGGCCATCTATGCCGCCCGCAAAGGCAAGCACATCTACGGCCAGAAGCCGCTCGCGCTCAACATCGCCGAAGGCCGCCGCATGAGTGATGAAGTCGCGAAAGCTGGCATCACCTGGCAGACCGGCAGCCAGCAACGCAGTGATGTGTATTTCCGCCTCGCCTGCGAGCAGGTGCGCAACGGCCGCCTCGGCAAACTCAAGCGCGTCCGCGTCGGCCTGCCCGGCGGACATTCCAACTGGAACGGCATGGCAGACCAGGTCAATCCCGCTCCACCGCCCGCCGATTTCGATTATGAAATGTGGCTCGGCCCGGCGGAGCAGATGGATTACCGCCCAGCCTTGCTCCCACTCAACTGGCGGCACAATTTCAACTTTTCCGGCGGCATGATCACTGATTTCGGCGCGCATCATATCGACATCGCCCAGTGGGGCATGGGCACGGACGACACCGGCCCTGTGGAGCTGCGCAACGTCTCCGGTACCATGGACCGCGCCGCACTCTACAACACCGCCTCCGCCTTCTCCTTTGAGTGTGTGTATGCGAGCGGAGTCGTCATGCACGTCGCCAGCCCGGACCATAAGCTCATGCCCGAAGTCGAGGCCGCGCTTGCCACCCCGAACGCCAAAAAGCCTTTCGACCACGTTGGCGTCATGTTTGAAGGCGATGAAGGGAAGTGGATCTACGTCAATCGCGGCAAGATCACCGCCAGCCATCCAGAGATCCTGCGTGACAAGGCCGGCGAGGGCGAGATTCACCTGTACGAAAGCAAGGACCACACCGACAACTTCCTTTCCTGCATCTATGACGGCAAGCCCACTGCCACACCCATCGAAGTCTCCCACCGCAGCATCAGCATCGCCCATCTCGCGAACATCGCCCTGCGCAGCGACAGCGCCGGCTTGAAGTGGAACCCTAAGACCGAGACCATCGCGGACAATGCGGCGGCCTCGAAGCTACTCGCCAAAGAGTGGCGTAAACCGTGGGTACTTTGATCTCGCGTCCTTCATCCTCCATGCATCTGCTGCCACAGCGTCTGCCTCCGGCCTGCCGCAGCGCCCTTTTCATCGCCATTCTGGCGGTGGGGGCGTTTGGGTCCGCCGGAGCGCAGGAGACGATCCAGATCGGGCCACTTAAACCGTTGCAGACCCTGCCATCACTCGCACCTTCGCCCCCCCCCGCAGTGTCAAAGGCCGAGCCGATGGCCGCGCCCAAAGTGGCACCTCCGGCTGCCCAGGTCGCCCCCCCGCCGCTGCCCACCAACGATTCTCTCATCATCACCGGCCCGGTGGCGCAGGCCTATCTCTACGTCGAGCCGTATCAGACGCGGTTTGAGGTGCTCTTTGATGCCGCCACCCTGCTGGCTTGGCTGTCTCCAGATCAGCCGGTGCCTGAATCCCTCACGCCCGCGCAGCAGCAGCAGTTGGTGGAGCAAGCCTCATCGCGCGCTGGCGCATGGTGTGCCATGAGCACGGCGGATGAAAAACTGACCACGCCGCAGCCACTCGTCTCCCTGGTCAAGGGCCTGCCGGGAAACACGCTGCCATTGAAGGAGGACGAGACACTCGCCATGAACCAGGCGCTGGTGGGGTTCATCTGGGAGTTCGCCACGCCTCCAGGCCCGGACGAATTGACCGTCACTTGGAAGGGCTGGATCAAAGACACCACGCTGCTGCCGGTGCGCGCGTTCTTCGGCCCCTTGAGTGAAACCGGGGAGATCCATTCCGTCGTCAAAACCTACCGCTGGCGCAACCAGGGGCGGCTGCCACGGCCTGATCCGCTGGCGGCGGTGCCGCAGTTTATCGTGCCGCAGCCCACGCGTCTCCCGCTTGGCGGTATTGTTTGGCTGCTCGGCGGCCTGGCGTTCTACATCTATCTCAAGGTCAAGGATCATAAACTTCCCGGCGGTGCCGTGCCCTATGTCGCGGTCTGGCTGCTCGGTGCGGTGCTCATGAGCCAGTTGCTCGTGATTCCGCTTCACTCTGGCACCGGCGTGCCCGAGATCACGCAGGTTGCAGAAGCGCAAAGGATCGTCACCCCGCTGCTGCGCAATGTGTACCGCGCTTTCGACCACCACGTTGAGTCTGACGTCTATGACGTGCTCGCGCGCAGCGTGGAGGGCGAACTGCTGCGCAAGCTCTACCTCGAAACCATCCAGGCGCTCACCCTCGATGGTCGCGAAGGCACCCGCGTCACCATCGCCGAATTTTCCGCCAGCGTGGACAAGGTCGCCGAGAATCCGCAGGGCGAAGGCTTCATCGCCGACTGCAACTGGATGGCCCGTGGCATCGTCGGCCACTGGGGCCACAGCCACCCGCGCGTGAACATCTACAACGCCCGCGTCACCATCACGCCCGCCAACGGCGAGTGGAAACTCACCGGCCTAGAAGTCCAGGAAGTGCGGCGTTTGTAGTTCGGGCTTTGCCCGTCTGTCTGCAAACAGTTACCTCAGTCGTAGCGTATGATTCCCATCATGCGCCGCCTGCTTCTCCTCATCGCCGTTCCCGCTCTCGCTGCCGATCTCCCACCGGACAAAGGCAACACCATCCCCGAAAGCGGCAAACGTCCGGTGGTTGTCACTGCGGACATTCGTCATTCGTCATTCG
>JBDNIB010000478.1:0-5697 GCA_041688535.1 Prosthecobacter sp. | reverse complement strand
GGATCGCCACCGAAGCGATTGCCCGTGTTCACATGATAGCAGGCAGTCGGGTGATTGACGGACTCGACCTGGCAGCCGCGATAGAAGCAGATGTCATCCGCAACCTTCTGCAGGTGCTGCCACTCGGCACACATGTCGGCACCGCTCTTGCCCGCCTTGATGAAGTCGAAGGGACTCTTCACAAAGTAGCGCTCGCCGGAGGACATGGCGCTCTGCATGTCGCCGCTGCGCGTGAACTTCTGCAGGTGGCGCTTGGTCAGCTCGGGCTTGGGGTCAAAGGTGTCGATGTGCGAGGGGCCGCCTTCCATCATCAGGAAGATGCAGCGTTTCGCGCGTTCAGGATGATGCGTGGCCGTAAGCGCCGGGGCACCTTGGAGCATGGAGGTAAGCGCCACCGTGCCGAGACCGGCTCCGAGGCCGAAAAGAACGTCGCGGCGGCTGGGCGTGGCGAAGGAATGCGTCGTGTGTGAATTCATGGCGAGATCAGTCGAGGTAGGCGAATTCGTTGAGATTGAAAATGACCAGGCAGACCTGCGCAAGGCCGCGTGTGAGCGCATCGACTTCGCCGGGCTGGAGATCGGGCTGGTAGTCGCGATAGACGGGCATGACTTCGATGAAATCATACGGCTCGCCGGTTTTTTCGGCCATGACCGTGCGCTGAAGGGTGTCCGCGTATTTCTTGGCGGGATACGTCTTGTTTTGTTCCTCGGCGGTCGCGTGCTGCCAGTGATCGCGGCAGGTCTTCAACTCGTCGGCGGTGGGCGGTCGTCCGAGCGAGCGCAGGAATGCCGAACGCAGAATCGCGTCATCATTTTGTTGTTTCGACGAGGTGATGAGCGTGTTCCCCAGCGCGAGTGCGCGGTCTTGAATTTCCTCGGAGTTGAGCAGCGTGAGTGCCTGCGGCGCGACGGTGGAGGTTTCCCGCAGCTCGCAGGATTTGTCGGGGCCGGGCTGGTTGAAGGTCTCGAAGAATGGATCGCGCAGCCCGCGCACTTTTTCCGTGTAGATGCTGCGGCGGTTGCGCTGCACGGGCAGCGGGTCGGGTTCGTAAACGGAAGCGGTGCCGCCCATGATCTGGCGGGGTTGAAAGGCGACCTCCAGGTTCATGTCGGGACGCGCGGGCAGGCCGCCGACACGCGGAATGAGTTCGCCACTGGCCGCGAGCATTGCGTCGCGGAATTCTTCCGCACTCAGCCGGCGCGGCAGGAAGGTGGCGTAGAGCGCCTGCTTCGGATCGAGCTTCGTCGCCAGCGCGGGATCGGAGTGGCGCGTGCTACGACGATACGCCGCCGAGGTGACGATCAGCTCGTTCAGCTTCTTCACCGACCAGCCGTTTTCGATGAACCAATGGGCGAGATAATCGAGCAACACGGGATGCGTGGGTGGCTGGCCGGTGCCGCCGAAGTTGTTCGGGTTGCCGGCGATGCCTTTGCCGAAATGCCAGGTCCAAACGCGGTTCACGATCACGCGAGCGGTCAGCGGATTCTTCGCGTTCACGATCCAGTCGGCCAGCGCGGTGCGACGTTTGCCCTGTCCATCAGGAAATTCGACGGGGGTCATGCCACCGAGCGATTCGGCGGCGCTGAGCGCGCCAGGCTTCACGGCAGCACCTGGCGAGAATGCATCGCCGCCATTGAGGATCACATCGTCCTCCATTTTTCCTTTCGCCCACGGATCGTCCGGCAGCGTGATGCGTTCGCCGACGTTCTTGCGCTCGATGGTCTTGCCGGTGTAAACGGAGAAGGCGATGGGCTGGTTGCGCTCCAGCTCCCATTGGTGGCGGGAGATGTTTTTCTTCATGCGTGCCAGCGAGGCCTCATCGCCGGGATCGAGACCGTTGTCGCCCACCTTCGCCTCGGCGCTCTCCTGCTTCTTCAGCCTCTTCACCTTGGCGTTAAGTTCGTTCTCCTGCTGCGCATAGGCCGCGATCTTCGCCTGCACCCAGCGGGCCGAGTCGGCCAGTCCGGTGAGGTTTTCGCGCTCAAGAAACGGCGCTGCGGGTTCGGCGAACTGAGTAGTCGAGAACACGGCCATCATCGCGTAGTAATCGCGTGTCGGCAGTGGGTCGAATTTGTGATCGTGGCACTTGGCGCACTGCATCGCGTGGCCGAGGAAGGTCTGACCGACGGAGTCCGTGATGTCGTCCAACCACTGCACCCGCGTCTCACGAAACACGCTCATGGAGGTCTGCTCCCACGGCCCCATGCGCAGAAAACCAGTGGCGATCAGCAGCTCAGGATTCGTCGCGCCCATCTCATCGCCCGCGATCTGCTCGCGGATGAACTGAGCATACGGCTTGTCGTCGTTGAAGGCTCTCACGACGTAGTCGCGATAGCGCCACGCATTCGGGCGGGCGTAGTCGTTGGCAAAACCGCCGGTGTCCGCATAACGCGCCACATCCAGCCAGTGCAGGCCAAAATGCTCGCCGTATTGCGGCAGTTTCATCAGTCGTTGAGCAAAATCGCGAACGGCGTTTGCAGGCGACTGCGCGTAAGCCTTTTCAAACGCGGCGACTTCTTCCGGCTTCGGCGGCAGTCCGGTGAGTCCAAATCGCATCCGCCGCACCAGCGACACCGCATCAGCGGCAGGCGCAGGATCAAGGCCCGCAGCCTTCAACTGCCGATCAATGAAGTGATCCACCGGATGCACGCCCGCCGGGACGGCTTCGACTTGAACCGGACGATAGGCCCAGAGCTTCTGCGGCTCGTAGCGGCGCTTCTGCCAGTCCTCGGATAGCGCCAACGAAGTCCGCACTTGCTCGCCTTCGGCGTAGGTTTCCTGAATCATCGCGATGCGTTGGTCATCCGGCCAGGGCGCACCTTCGTTGATCCAATCGCGAATCCACCGCTGCTGCACCTTCGTCAATTGATCCGCCTCCTTCGGCGGCATCTCGTAGTCTTCGACTTTGCGCGTCGTGGTCCGAAACAGGTAACTTTCGTCACCCTTGCCGACCATGAGAACCTCCTGCTCGAAATGCTCCCCGCCCTTCAGCATCGCCTCGCGCGTGCGCATGTCGAAGTCGCCCTTGATCTTCTCCGGCTCATCGCCGTGGCAGGCCAGGCACTTCTCCGCGAACAAAGGCCGCACCTTGAGCGCGAAGAGTTTTTCCCCTGCGGTGACAGTTTCGGCCGACTGGGTCACATGCGGGCTCAGCAATGCCAGTGTAAGCAGAAAACAGCACACGAACGAGCGCTGAAGACGCTTGTTGGCGTCAAACGGCAGCTTGAATAGCGTTGGGAACGAATGGGAGGCCGGTCTCATGTCCAAGGATAACTGCCGGGAAAGGGCCAATCTTCCGCTGAAAAGCGGCATCGGGCGTGCGGTGAAAGCCGAGCTGGCTTGGCGATGTGACGTTCGCATCTCGTTCTTGCCGAGTCGCCACTTTCCACTTGGCAGCCTTATCTCCCTACGCCAGTTCCCGGTCGTCTGTTTACAGCAAAAACAAACCCAACACACCGCACTGTTTGAAATCACGACAATGAATCAAAGACGCTCATTAGTATCGCAAAATCCTTCGGCCTCAGCCGCCGGTGCGACCGCAGTGGACATCTTCTGCGGCGCTGGGGGACTCACACGAGGGCTCCTTGATGCTGGCATCCCTGTCGTCGCCGGGTACGACATTGATGAGGCTTGTCGGTACGCCTATGAGCACAACAACAAGCCCGCAGTTTCAAGAAGCAGAGCGTCACTGAAATCACCGGCGCTGACTTGGAGACTCACTACCCTGCCGACCACACCCGCATTCTCGTTGGCTGTGCCCCCTGCCAGACCTTCTCGAAATACACCCAGGGACTCGACAACGACGACGACCCGAAATGGACCCTCCTAGCTGAATTCGCCCGCCTCGTGCGTGAGTTGAAGCCCGAGATCATCAGCATGGAGAACGTCCCACAGCTCCAGGACTACGATGTGTTCGACGATTTCCTCGACACACTGCGGAACGAAGGCTTCCACTTCACCGAGGAACCTGAAAAGCGCCTCGTCTATTGTCCTGACTACGGCATGGCCCAGCATCGCCATCGGCTCGTTCTCGTTGCATCTCGACTCGGTGCCATCACACTCGTCCCGCCCACGCACAAGCCAGAGAACTACAAGACCGTGAAAGCAGCTCTTTCTAGCCTGCCGGAGCTGGCAGCAGGCGAGGTCCACGCCAAAGACCCGCTGCATCGCAGCAGCCGCCTCTCCGATTTGAACATGCGCCGCATCCAGGTCTCGAAACCCGGAGGCACTTGGCGTGATTGGCCGAATGAACTCGTCGCCGAGTGCCATCGCAAAAAGTCCGGCAAGACCTACCCGAGTGTCTATGGCCGCATGAAATGGGAGGAACCCTCGCCAACCATGACCACGCAGTTTTACGGTTTCGGCAACGGACGTTTCGGGCACCCCAAGCAGGATCGTGCGATTTCCCTGCGTGAAGGAGCCGTGCTTCAATCGTTTCCGAAGCGCTACCAGTTCGTTGAAAAAGGTGGCGAGTATTGCTTCAAAACCATCGGCAGGATGATCGGAAATGCGGTGCCAGTACGCTTGGGAGAAATCGTTGGGCTTACCATCCGCAAACATCTGAACGAACACACATCCGTATGAGCGACTAATTAGTAAAAGCACAGGCATTTCCGACGAAGGAGTTTTTCGTATCAATGCTCACGCGAGACATTAAGATAGAAGATGCCATCCTCGACCTTATAGATAACTGCTTGGACGGTGCGCTTCGGATGCAAATGGTCACTCGGTCGAGTACTCGCAGCATTTGGTGACGATCAAAATGACCGAAGACGAGTTCTTCATTGAGGACAACTGCGGCGGAATTCCGAGAGATGTAGCGGCCAAGTACGCCTTCAAAATGGCGCGAGAGGCGAGTGATGAACGAGACTCTGAAAGTGAAACTATCGGTATGTACGGAGTCGGGATGAAGCGCGCAATCTTCAAAATGGGTGGATGGGCGAAGGTGGAAACCTGCCATCAGGGAGACGCATTTGAGGTGATCATATCACCAGAGTGGCTAAGCGATTCCAATTGGTCCGAACTAGACATCGTTGCGACTGGAAATCCGGCGGTTCAAACTGGCACCCGTATTACAGTCGAAAATCTCTTTTCGGCAGTTTCCCACCACTTCAAAAAACTCCGCATTCGACAATGGACTCAGAACGTCAGTCTCTGAACACTTCACTATGTTTCTTCAACGTGGGCTTCAGATAATCCTGAACGACAAGCCCATACCACCTGTGAAGATTGAAGTCCTAGTCTTTGACGATGATTCTCGGCCTGCGCCATTTGTGTATGAAAAGCTCATTCAGGATGTCACAGTTTCCATCACTGTCGGGTTGAATCGGAGTGTGCAACTCGGTGTAAGCGATGATGGTGACGATGCGGATGATGAAGATAATGCTGAGATGGACAGGGAACGGTCATCCGCAACGGCGGGATGGACTGTTTTCTGCAACGATCGCGCAGTGATCGTTGGCGACAAGAGTCGGCTTACCGGGTGGGGCGATGGAATCCCGCTCTACCATCCTCAGTTCGCGATTATCTCTGGAATTGTTGAATTTAGATCGAGTAACGCGAAACAGCTTCCAATCACCACCACGAAAAAAGCTCTTGATGCAAACTCCGAGATCTGGCTCGAAGCTTTAGTTAAAATGAAGGAAAGAATGCGTGTCTGGACGAGTTACACGAACGCTTGGAAAAACTATCCGCGTC
>JBDNIB010000477.1:0-2935 GCA_041688535.1 Prosthecobacter sp. | reverse complement strand
TCTGCTGGGGATCGGGCATGAACCGGTTCTTTTTCCGTGCCGGTCCCTGCGGCTGGCCTTCCAGCGGGCGCATCAGCAGATCGAGCGCGTCATACACCGGCTGCAGCCACGGCCGCATTTTTTCCTGCAACGATCCCGGCAGGAAGCCGACCGTCTGCCCCATCGCGACGATGGGACGGCTGACGGTGACGCCATGATAGGTGCGGTCAAACACCTGCTGCAGGGCGGCGGCGACCGCGAGCAGCGTCTTGCCCGTGCCTGCCTGACCATAACAGGTGACCAGACTAATGTCAGGATCGAGCAAGGCATCCAGCAGGCAGGCCTGGCCGAGATTCATCGGCTTGATGGAGCGGCCCTGACCGACCTTGATCGACTCCGGCGTGTGATGCAGACGGGTGAACTCCCCATGCGCATTTAGCTTGGCGGGCATGGTGGCCTTGTCACCGGCGGAGAGCAGTGCGTAATCATTCACCACCATACCGGCGATGCGGTGCTCCGGCAACGTCACTAGCCCGCTGCTGGCGAAGCGCTGCAGCTCGTGCTGGCTGACCTCGACACGGGCGATGTCAAAATTCGCCACCTCACGCGGCTCCACCTTGTCGTGCAGGTAGTCCTCACACTCGATGCCCACGGCACGCGCCTTGAGCTGCATGTTGAGGTCTTTGCTCACCAGAATGACCGGCGGCGAGGTCTGCTCCCGCAGCCACAGCGTGCAGGCGAGGATGCGGTGGTCCGCCTTGTCCAAGGCGGGGAAGATGCGCTGAAATTCCTGCACGCTGCGGACTTCGCAGGCCACGTCAGGGTCATAAACCACGACGCGGATGCTGCCGCCGCCGTCCGTAGGCACCCCTTCCGTCACAGAAGCTCCCTTCGTCGCGAAAATTTTCATCAACGCTCGATGCACCTCGCGGGCATTCGCCCCACGCTCGGTCATTTCGTTTTTGAAGCGGTCCAGCTCGCTGAGCACATCCACCGGGATGCAGATGTGATGCTCGGCAAAGCGATAGATGCAGGCCGGGTCGTGCAGCAGCACGTTCGTGTCGAGCACGAAGGTCTTGGTGGCGACGACGGGACCAGAGCGTCGTCGGCGGGAAGAGGTGGGGGAAAGCGAGGCGGAAACGGAATCAGCGGAACGGGTGTCAATGAGGGTGGGGGCTACCGAAGCTGGATGGTCATCGCGGTCCATAGTAATTGAGTAGTGATGGTTGCTGCCTGCGTTGAAAGGGCGGGGACGATTTTTCTTTGGCGCATGGGGAGTGCCAAGCCTGTCGATCCCAGAATGTGATTTTTTGATTGAATCACGGTCATTCCAAAGATTGTCAGAACGTGAAGATGCTGGCAAGAAGTTATTCACATTGTTGAAGTTTATTCACCATCGTCTGGCCGTTGCTGCCACATTTGTCCTTCCATCCTTCACCTCTCCTTATGCGCCTCGTTCTCCAACGCGTCTCTTCCGCCGCCGTCACCGTCGATGGTGCAATCACCGGTCAAATCGCTGCCGGATTGCTCATTCTCGTCGGCATCGAGAGCGCTGACACGCACAATGACGCAGCTTGGCTGACGCAAAAAGTCACGCAGATGCGCATCTTCTCCGATGCGGAGGGCAAGATGAACCTGTGTGTGAAGGACATCGGCGGTGATCTGCTGGTGGTGAGCCAGTTCACGCTGTATGCGAGCACCAAAAAGGGCAATCGGCCCAGCTTCATCCGGGCGGCACGGCCCGAGACGGCGATTCCGCTCTATGCGCAGTTTTTGGCAATGCTGGAGGCCGAGATGGGCAAACCGGTGGCACGCGGCGTTTTCGGAGCCGACATGCAGGTGGCGCTGGTCAACGACGGCCCGGTGACGATCTGCCTCGACTCACGGGCAAGAGAGTAAGGCCGGTCAGGACGGCCTACGGAACACACAGAAGGCACGAAAATCCAAAATTTGACTGATCCATGCCGTCTGTTCCGTGCTTTCCGTAGGCCATAAAAAAGGGCGGACCGGAGTCCGCCCTCGTGTGGGTTCTGGGGGATAAATCAATCTAGGCTTGGCTTCAACAGCGTCTCCAAGCGGTTCACACCACGGCGAATGCGCGCCTTGATGGTGCCCAGCGGCTCGTGCAATTTTCCGGCCACCTCGGCTTGGGTCAAACCACTGAAGTAGGTGAGTTCGATGGCTTCGCGCTGGTCATCAGTGAGCCGGGAAACGGCGCTATGCAGGATACCGACACGCTCCTTGTCTTCGAGATTCTCGTGGCCGGATGGCTCGAACTCGAACTGATCCTTCTTGTTCTCCGTTTCAAAATCGTCATTGAGCTTCGAGCGGCGCTGCTTGGAGCGAATGCGGTCGATGGCACGGTTGCGGGCCATGGTCGTCAGCCAAGTCAGCGGCTTGCCTTTGCGTGACTCATAGAGGTGCGCCTTGTTCCAAACCTGCACCAGGACCTCCTGCAGCACGTCTTCGGTGTCATGATGGTCGTTCAGCACGTTGGAGATTGTGGCATAGACAAGACCCTTGTATTTCTTGTAGAGGGCCTGAAAACTGGCCGCATCTCGCTCCGCAATGCGCTTCAGGAGGCGGATGTCTTCGGCAAGGTTGGCATCGACTTCAGCAGAGGGTTCGATCGTCTTCATGTAGATGGATAATTGCGACAAAAGTTAGATCGTCAAAGATTTATTTCAAATTTGTCTAGAAATAATCGACACAAACCGCGTTTCGTCTAATTTTTGTCGATGATTCAAGGGTATGACGGAAAACCGCGCTGCTTATTCCCCTGTCCTACAATATCGTCGAAAAAAGGCACGCCAATGACCCTGCTGCCAGCAGGGCGAGTCGGAGAACGGTCCAATTTCTTGTGAGTCAGGTGGGAACTACTTTTTTGCCGCCTTGCCTTTGGCAGCTTTGGGAACAGGCGCTCCACGGCCATTCGGCTGCGCGGGATCATACCCGG
>JBDNIB010000476.1:0-11753 GCA_041688535.1 Prosthecobacter sp. | reverse complement strand
TGCACGTCGCGCAAGATGCCACGCATTGCTTCTTCCACGTCAGCACTCGCGAAGCTCTCACACCCGCCACCGATGCCGATTGGATGGTCCTGCTGCTCGACACCGATCAGAGCGCCAAGACCGGCTGGCACGGCTACGACTTCCGCATCAATCACACACGCTCCGCCCCCGACAGCGCCAGCATTGAGCACTGGAACGGAAAGGCGTGGCAAACTATCGGCACCGCGAATCTGCAAATCGGCATCAACGAGCTTCACCTCGCCGCCGAGCGCACCGTCCTCGGCTTTGCGCCCGGCAAGCCTCTGCGCTTCGATTTCAAATGGACCGACAGCGTGCCCGCGACCGCCGAAGCCATCGACTTCCTCGACCAAGGCGACACCGCGCCGAACACGCGATTCAACTTCCGTTACGTCGCCGGACCTCGATGAAACGAAGTCACCCGCAACGGTGGCACGAAGGCTCAGCACCCCGCGCCTCTTGCTCTCAATCGCGACCTAGTGGTTCATGCCAGCAGGGCTGATGGGTAGAGGCGTTTGAGTTTGATGCGAGCGTCCTTGGTGGTGAAGTGCCAGTCTGTGCCGCAGTGCTGGGCATTGCGTTTGCAGGCCCAGACGAGCAGTTCACTCTCCACCTCTGCCTGCGTGGCAATGCGACGGTCAAGGCACTGGCGTTGCGCCACGCCGATCTCAATTTCGGCCATGTTCAGCCAGCTCCCGTGCTTGGGCGTGAAGTGCCACTCGATACGCTCTTTGAGCCGCAGCGTCTCGCCCGGCTCAAACGCCTCATACAACGAGGCGGGTGTGTGCGTGTTGAGATTGTCCTGCACCAGCACGATCTTCTCGGCACGGGGATACACTTCGTCGCAGAGCCACTTGATGGTCTCTGCCCAGTCCTGCGCGGTGCGCCGACCGCTGACGCGCACGCCGCGCCACTGCTCCAGCGGGCTGTAGGCCATGAAGGCGCTGCACATGCTGCGGCGCTCATACTCATAGTCCGTGCGTGCAAGCTGGCCGGGGCGTGCAGCGACAGGCTCGCGGGTGTCAGCGATAAGCTGCTTGCAGAACTCGTCCAAACATACCAGCGGGCTCTGCTCGGCTCGTGGTCGGGCATAAACTCCGAGCACATCTTCCATCGCGCACACAAAGGCGGCGCTTTGCTCCGGCGGCAGGCACCACTGCTCCGTGCGCCAGGGGTTCGCTACGCGGCTACGCAGCAGCGCGTTTTTTTTAGCACCCTGCCCAACGTCTGTGCGCTGAGGCTCGCCACCAGTTGCAGCCGCACCAGATGATCACCCAGCAGCTTGAGCGTCCAGCGCGACGCGCCCTCCGGCGGCGGCGAGCAGGAGGCCACCACCAGACGCTGCCTTGCCCGCTGCGATGAGCGTTTCGAGTTCCTGTCGTTCTTCAACACTGAGCTTGATCCGGTATTTTTTGTTGGCCATGCTCATTCTACGCTCGCAACCCATCAATCTCGATGGCTTCGACCACTAGGGCTGCGCGTGGCCGCATGCCGGAGCTTCTGCATTGGCGCGAGGCACATGCCAAACTCGCCTGTTTGCAACCAAGCCAACGGTTCCCAACACCCTGTAAAGGCACGAAAGAGCATCCACTGTGCCGAACACTATTGGCAAGAGTGCGCGCGCTCCTTTCAACAGCCTGAGATGGTAAGATGCCATCACTCCTTGCGCAGAGCTGGGGATGCCCCCATCCGCCTTCACCTCTGTGGTGATTCAAGGCCCACGATCGTAATGAAAGCGATAGGCTGGGGTGATCTGTGAGCCAACGTGCTGCTTTTTCGGTCCAGGCATGGTCGAAGGCCCGTAGCTAAAGATGACTGCGTAGGAGACGACGAACTCCGGACCCAACGGGGTGAATACTTCGGCGTATAGGTGGTCACCCAGACGGGGGCTCCCCAGCTCGACGGGTAATGTGACGTGTAGCGCCACGTCGTCTCTTTCATCGGCGTGACGGGCTGGGGTTGGGCCGAGTCGTGATAAATGTAGTGGTAGGAACCCTGCGGTGAGGGGACGCGACGGTAGGACACCCGCTGACCATCTGGACCATAGCGGTAGAAATTGCTATCCTTCGTATGGGTTCCGATGCTGGTGGGACGGCTCACATAGAAGGGCGCTCCATACATGGGTGGACCGTAAGGCTTGGGGGTGCTGACCGTGGCTCCGGCGCGGTCAGCGTGATCATTGCAATGGCAGGAGGCGAGGGCGCAGGCCACTGCGAACATACCAACGAACTGGAAGAGCGTTTTCATAAGCGTGTAGGTGAAGTCTAGGGCGCTCAATCTGAAGCGACCCGCCAGAGATACATACGCTGCTAAAGAAGTTTTTGCTGCACGCCTGATGTCATCTTCAGCCCCCACACGCAGTGAGCAGGGTAGCTCTGCACCCTTCACCGTCATGCCAGAGCCTGGACGATTCATCATTCCATGTTCGACATTCAATGCTTGCGGCTGCATCGCCGGCACCGTTCGCACCAGCAAAAAACCGGCACAGGTGCCGTCGCTTAGCTTACCCAAGTTGCGATTTGAAGCGTAGAAGAAGGTCTATGTCCGAGCATCCCAACGCGCGCCTGTTTGTCTGGTTCCGCATCCTTTTCAACTGCCGCTTTTATTACCCGATCTTCACGATTCTGTTCCTGGATCTGGGGCTGAGCATCGGGGAGTTCGCGGCGATGAATGTGGTGTGGGCGCTGACGAGCGTGGTGCTGGAGGTGCCGTCGGGCGCGCTGGCGGACCGCTTTGGCCGCAAGCCGCTGGTGGTGGCGGCGGGGGTGCTGATGGTGCTGGAGATGGCGGTGCTATGCGCGATGCCGCCGGGCCAGCATGACGTGGTGCTGTGGTTGTTCATCGTGAACCGTGTCCTGAGCGGCGCGGCGGAGGCCTGCGCGAGCGGGGCGGACGAGGCGCTGGCCTATGACTCCCTACCGAAGGCGGAGCGGGCGGTGCTGTGGCCGCAGGTGATGGCGCGGCTGAGCCGGGGCATGGCACTGGGCTTTGTGGTGTCGTCCATCACCGGGTCCGTGCTGTATGACCATGAGACGCTGACGCGGGCGCTGAACTTCTGCGGCTTCGATGTGACGGTGGCCAAGAATGTGGCGATCAAGCTGCCGGTACTGCTCTGCCTGGGCACGGGCCTGGCCTGCCTACTGGTGACGCTGCGGATGACGGAGCAGCGTACCCGCGCGGCCAAAACCGCGATGCTGGAAAGCATCCGCGAGACTTGGGGTTCCATCCTGCAAACGGGCGGTTGGATCTGGCGCACGCGGGCGGCGTTTGCGCTGATCGTGTTTGGGCTGGTGTTTGACAGCGTGATCCGGCTGTTCCTGACGGTGGCGAGCAATTTTTACCGCCTGGTGGGCATCGGGGAGGCTTGGTATGGGGTAATCGGCACGGGGGTGTCTCTGCTGGGACTGGTGACGGCCAGCCTGATGGAAAAGAGCACGCGGGTGATGACGGCACGGCAGAATTTCATCTGGCTGGGCTTGGCGGTGTTCGGCGGGCTGATGGCGGCGGCGCATCCGCAGCCGGGCTGGGCGGGCATCCTGCTGGTGGTGCCGCTCTTCATGAGCATGCGCTTTTTGCAGTTCTTCCTGTCACATTACCTCAATGAGATCGTGGACTCAGAGCAGCGGGCCACGGCACTGAGCTTCCGTGGGCTGACGATCAATCTGGCCTACGGACTGACGACGCTGCTGTTCGGCTGGCAGACTGGCTGGGTGGGCGCGGATCTGGGCCTGGGCACGGATGATCCGCGCGTATTCGCCGCCGCGCTGAAACTGTGGCCGTGGTGGTTCGTCGGCACCGTGGCCGTGGCAGGCGCATGGCTGGCACTGCGGCGTTTTTCTTTGCCCAAGGATGAACGAAGTGAGCACAATTCACATCATTAAAGCTGCTCGACTTCGGGCCGTTATTGCACGTCATCATTATCAGCCATGAAAACTCCGCTTCCCCGCTTTTGCCTGGCCTTCACGGCCGCCCTGCTGCTCTCTCAGTGTGTTTCGTCCTCGCCACAGTCACGCATCGAGCGCAATCCGCAGCTTTTCAGCCAATTGACGGCTAAGGACCGCCAACTCGTCACCAGCGGGGTGATCCGCGAAGGCATGACGCGGAATGCGGTGTTCCTAGCCTGGGGGAGTCCAAATCGCGTGTCTGTGGGAAGCAATCGCGGCAAGGAATTGGAAAGCTGGACTTATGTGGGGCAGCAGCCGGTGCGGACGATGAATATGAACATGGGCTTTGGCTACGGCGGCTTTGGTTATGGCGGCTTTGGCAACGGCGGCTTTGGCAACGGCGGCTGGGGTCCAGGTGGATTCGGCGGTTACGGCGGCTTTCCGTATTATGGGGGTGGCCAGTCGGTCACCTACATCCCCTACACTGCCGGTATGGTGGAGTTCTCCCGCGGACGGGTGACACGCTGGCAGGCCAGCCAACGCTGATTTTGAGATCCGCGCATGACTTGGCGCTGACTTCTCGCGCGTGATGCGGTGTGAGGTTGGAATAAACTGCCGCCTTGTGCGTCTTAACTTCACCGCCGGATCGTTTACCGACTGGCACAGCCAAACACCCCATGAAAAACACCTTACTCACCCTCGCCGCCCTGACTCTGGCGGTTTCTCTCCACGCCGCCGACTTCCCTGCGGGCAGTCCCAAGTTCGCCACCAGTGCTGCCGCCGTGACCAAAGCCGCGCAGGAGAACGGCAAGCCCACCATCATGGTCTTTTCCGCCTCATGGTGCGGTCCGTGCCAGGAGATGAAGAAAGAAGTCTATCCCAGCGCAGAGGTGAAACCCTTCCACGACCAGTTCAACTGGGCCTACCTCGACATTGATGTCGAAGCGAACAGCAAGCTGTTTGAAAGCCACAAGCTGGAATCCGTACCGCATCTGCTGTTCCTCAATGCCACCGGCAAGACCATCGACCAGCAGGAAGGCGGCTCTTCGCCCAAGGATTTCGCCAAAACTTTGGCCAAGGTGCTGAAGAAGGCCGGAGCTGGCAAGACCGCTAGCACGAATTGATCCGCCTGCCGCTCAGCGTCAAGTTTCCCCACCCGGCTCCTCACCGAGCCGGGTTTTTTGTGCCTGCGCCGACCCGTAATCTCGGCTCTGCAGGCTTTTTTTCTCGCCAGCGGCAAAGATGTACGCTCAACCTGTTGTTTACCTTTTTCCCGAATCATGACCCAACCGAACCCCCCCCTCCCGCGCGGCGCCGTCGCCGCCTTGGTCGCCGCCTTCCTGGGCTGGCTCTTTGATGGCTTTGAAATGGGCTTGTTCCCGCTGATCGGCAAACCGGCGTTGCAGGATCTGCTGCCCGGAGAGTCCCCCATCGTGCAGGGGCAATGGTTCACCGTCATCATCGCGGTCTTCCTCGTCGGCGCGGCCACGGGCGGCGTGCTGTTCGGCTGGCTGGGCGACAAACTGGGCCGCGTGAAAGCGATGACGCTGGCCATCTTCACCTACGCCATCTTCAGCGGCCTCTGCGCCTTTGTGACGGAAGCCTGGCAATTCGCCGGACTGCGCTTCGTCGCCTCCCTCGGCATGGGCGGTGAGTGGGCGCTCGGCGTTGCCCTCGTGAACGAAATCTGGGGTGGCAAGAGTCGCGTATTGATCGCTGGCATGATCGGTGCCGCCTCGAACATCGGCTTCCTGTTGACCGGCCTAATCAGTTGGCGGCTGAACGAAAGCCTGGACGTCGTCACCGGCTGGATCCACGCGATGGGGCTTTCGGTTCAGAACACGGAATACCTGCTGCACAACCGCGCCTGGCGCTTCATCGCCGTCAGCAGCGCCCTGCCCGCACTCATCAACTTCTTCATCCTGATCTACGTGCCAGAGTCCCACAAGTGGGAGGAAGAGAAGAAATCTGGCAACACCTCGCACTGGGCCACCATGGATCTGATCGGCGTGCTGATCGCCTGTGTGGCGGCGATGGTCATCATCTATGTCTGGTCGCCCCTGACGTCGGTCGGTGGTGGTGTGGCTGGCGTTGTGACCTTAGTCGGAATCGCGATTGCCCTGTGGGGCTACATGCACCCGATGCGCAAGTACATGGCCCGTTCCGTGGCCGCAGGCAGCACGCAGTCGGCGGATCGCACCGTCATCATGCGCAATCTGCTCATCGGTGCCGGACTCGCCTCCGTAGCCTTGCTGGGAACCTGGGGTTCGGCACAGCAGGCCGCCCGTTGGGCCTCGGATTTGGCACCCAAAGGCAGCACGCTGCCCATCATCGACTATGTGGTGATCGCGACCGCGCTCGGGGCCATTTTAGCCACCCTGATCACCCCACTGATCGCTGACAAGCTGGGCCGCCGCGTCACCTACACGCTGCTATGCGCCGCCAGCCTCGTCACTTCGGTGGGCTTCTTCCGCATCAACGTGCCGTTCATCGGCGATGCCATTCCTTCGTCACTGATGATCAGCGCCTTCCTGCTGGGCGGCGTCACCGCCTCGTTCTACGGCTTCTTCCCGCTCTACTTCCCGGAACTGTTCCCCACCAGCGTGCGTGCCACCGGCCAGGGCTTCTGCTTCAACTTCGGCCGCCTCATTGCCGCGATCGGCGCTCTTCAGCTCGGCAACCTCATGATGATGTTCAACGGCGAAAACGTCACGGCGGTTCAATCAGCCGCGAATGCCTACTCGGTGCTCTCCTGTGTGTATCTCATCGGCATGGTCCTGATCTGGTTCGCGCCAGAGACCAAGGGCCGTGCGCTGCAATAAGCCGCCTCACAATCATCAGACGACGGGAAATCCGGCTTGCTGCCGACTTCCCGCCATCTCTTATGGACGATATGTCCAAGTACCTGTTCCTCGCTTTCGCCAGTTCCACTATCGCGGCTGAAATCCCCGTCACGGATGCCGCCGCGTTCGCCGCTGCCGCCAAAAGCGTGGCGGCTGGCGATACGATTGTTCTCCAAGACGGCACCTGGACCGATGCACAGTTGAAGATTCACGTCAGCGGGACGGCGGAGAAGCCAGTGACGATCAAAGCGCAAACTGCGGGCAAGGTGCTGCTCAAGGGTGACTCGCGCATCTCTATCGCGGGCGAGCACGTCGTTGTGGATGGACTGTGGTTCCAAAATCCGACGGGCGAAGAGTCCATCGAACTGCGCATCGACTCGGATGATCTCGCCAACGACTGCCGCGTCACGAACTGTGCCGTCACCAATGACCAGCCGGGCACGGAGGCCAAAAAATCCGCACGATTCATCTCCGTTTATGGCCCTCGGCATCGCATCGACCACTGTTACTTTACTGGCAAGGTCACCGAAGGACCGACCATGGTCGTTTGGCTGGAGGAGGGGACGAAGGCGGAACATCAGATCGACCACAACCACTTCGGTCCGCGCCAGAAGCTCGGCAAAAACGGCTGCGAAACCATCCGCCTCGGCGACAGCAAGACCTCGATGTTCACCGCCGCCTGCATCGTGGAGCACAACCTCTTCGAGAAGTGCGATGGCGAGGCCGAATGCATCTCCAACAAGTCCTGCGGCAACATCTATCGCCACAACACCTTCAAAGGCGTCTCTGGCACGCTCACGCTGCGCCATGGCAACCGATGCATTGTAGAGAACAATTTTTTTGATGGTCAGGGAGCCAAAGGCACTGGCGGTGTGCGTGTGATTGGCGAGTACCACATTGTCATCGACAACTTCTTTGAGAACCTCACCGGCGATGACGAGCGCAGCGCGCTCTGCATCATGCTCGGCATCCCCGATTCGCCTGCCAACGGCTATTTCCAGGTCAAGCACGCGGAGATCACGCGAAACAGCTTCATCAACTGCGAGCACAACATTCTGATCGGCATGAGCGGTGATAAAAAAGCCACGCTTCCACCTCTCGAAACCAGGATCAGCGACAACTACATTCAAACCACGAAGGGAGAAGCATTTGAGATCAAATGTGCTGTCGATGGTGTCACCACTAAGAACAACAGCGACAAGAAGGGGGGATCAACCTGAGAAATTCCCACTGCCCGAACCCACCGGCCCGACCTGGCGGAAGTAGCTTCGATTGGCAATCGAAGTCGAACGTCCCAACCCATTCGGCTGCCAACCGAATCTACGAAAACACCATGCGCACCAACGTCCTCGGAACTCCGCTCACCTGCTGCTGTCGCAAACCCATGACCGGGTTTTATCGCGACGGCTACTGCCGCACCGGCCCCGGAGATACCGGTCTGCACACCGTCTGCATCGAGGCGACAGAGAAGTTTCTGAACTTCTCCTACGCTGCGGGGAATGATCTCTCCACGCCGATGCCGGAATGGGGTTTCCCCGGCCTGAATCCCGGCGACCGCTGGTGCCTGTGTGTCACACGTTGGAAGGAGGCGTTGGAGGCCGGTGTCGCGCCGGCCGTCTGCCTTTCGGCCACACATGAATCCGCGCTGGAGTGGGTCGATCTCGCCGATTTAAAAACTCACGCCCTGGATGCTCCGGGAGCAGTGCAGGAGTAGGTGAAGTGCTGAATTCGCCGTCGTCCGCGATGATTTTAAATGCTGTTTGAAGAAAGCAGTTTCGCGCAGCGCATGGCGTTGCTGAGATCGTGTTTTGTAGTTCCGCCTTTAGGCGGTCTGGTCTGGTCTGAAACAAACAACGGACCGCCTAAAGGCGGAACTACGGAACAGCGCTGGGTGACAGAGCATCAGCCCTACCTTGCTGCGACGATGACGCCTAGCGCATCGCGATGCCACAACGTCCGCCACTTGGCGCAAATGATGTCGAACGAGCGACGCACGACGCGCCACATACGCGGCAGGACCAGCCACAGCGTGATGAGCACCACCGTGAAGAGGCAGAGCGCGAGGATGGGTTTCAGCACCATGATGAGCATGCCCGCCGCAACGGCGATGTCCTCCGCCAAGCTGATGACGATGTTGGAAGCCGGTTCTGGCGAGTGATTCACCAGCAGACGCGTGCCTGCTTTCGCACTGTGCGTCGTCAAGGCAGCGCCACCGGCGAGCAGAGCGGCCACGACTTCGAGCTGCGGCGGCATGTCGCCCAAGGCATGCATGGCGAGAATGGTGCCGCCTACCGGACGGATGAGGGTGTGAACACTGTCCCACAGCGAATCGAGCCAAGGCACCTTGTCCGCGACAAACTCGACGGCATACAACAACCCCGCGGCGATCAGCCCCCAGTCATGACCGAGTACTTCCATGGCCTGGAATTTTGAAGCGAGATGCAGCGCGTCAAAGCGCACCAACAGTCCGGTGAGAAACACCGTGAGTTAAAGATTCACCCCCGCGAGCGATGCAAGCCCCAGTGCGAGGCTCAGTTGTTCGAGGATTTGCATGGCCCGCCCATACCACAAACCCGCTTGCTGGTCGATGAACAAGATTGGGCGTATTTTGGAAGTAGGTTCGCGTGAGCTGACAGCAGTTGGTTTTGCAAAATGATGGAGTGGCAAAATGATACCGGGAAGGACATGTGACCCTCTGCGTGAAAACCCAGATCAAATTTTTGAATTCAGATCAAAAACAAAGCTGTCATCCAGCAGGTGGGCGTTGAGCGACCCAGCGCGATTATTTTACCACCTCATCATTTTGCAAAACCAACAGGGACCGCCCCTCATCCCCGACCCGCCAAAAACTCCCGCACTGTCTGTGCCAGAGTCTTGCTGATGCCCGGCACGGCGGCGATCTGCTCCGCCGTGGCCTTGCGCAGGCGCGTGACGGAGCCGAAGGCTTTCAAGAGCGCCGCCTTGCGCGTCTGGCTGATGCCCGGGCAGTCGTCCAGGATGCTTTCGGCCACACGACGACCAAGCAGGAGCTGATGGTAGCCATTGGCCCAGCGATGCGCCTCATCACGGATGCGCTGCAACAGCTTCAAAGCACCGCGTTCATGCGGAATGATGACGGGATGGCTTTCGCCAGGCCGATAGACCTCCTCATGCTCCTTCGCGAGGCCGATGATGGGCAGTTCATGCAGCCCGAGCTTCTGCAACTCCGCCACGGCGACGCTGAGCTGGCCTTTGCCGCCATCGACGATGACGAGATCTGGCAACCGGACGAATGACGAATGACGAATGACGAATGACGAATCTGCATTGTGCTCATTCTCCAGTCTGCGCATCGCCTCGAGTGGCGGTTCCTGCGAAACATCTGCATCATCTCCAGCCAGCGCCCGGCCTTCGAGCAGAATGCGGGAGAAGCGACGACGAATGACCTCCGCCATGCTGACGAAGTCGTTCTGACCACTCACCGTCTTGATCCGATAGCGGCGGTAGTTGGAATTGTCCGGCACGCCGTTCTTGAAACGCACCATGCTGGCCACGCAGTGCGCGATGCCGATGTTGGCGATGTCGAAGCACTCCATGACAAGCGGAGCTTTCTCCAAATGCAGCAGTTCCTGGAGTTCCTGCACATCGGCCATCGGGTCGATGGTGGACATGGCACGCGCACGCGCTCCGCGCTCAAACGTGCGTGAAGGAATGAGCGTTTTCTTGAAGTCTTCGATCATGTCGCGCAGCTCGGCAGCTTTTTCAAAATCCAGCCGGGCGGCGGCCCGCTGCATCTCATCTTCGAGCGCCTGCATGAGGTCCTTGGAGCGACCGCCGAGAAACTCACAGGCCTGCGTGACACGCTGTTGGTAATCCTCCAGCGAGATGCGGGCGATGCAGGGCGCGGAGCAGTTTTTGATAATGTCGTTGGAGCAGTGCTTGTAGTCCGCCTCACCGGGTTTCAACGGGCGGCAGACACGCAGGCCGAATTTTTTGTTCAGCCAGTTCAGCGTCGTGCGCAGCGCGGTGCCATGCGGGAAGGGGCCGAAATAGCGGGCACCGTCGTCTTTTTTCAACCGAGTGAGGGAGAACTTCGGCATGGCGTCGCCCAAATGAATGCGCACCAGGAAGTAGCGCTTGTCGTCGCGGAAGCTGACGTTGTAACGCGGCCGGAATTCCTTGATCAGCCGACCTTCGAGCACCAGCGCCTCGGTGTCATTGCGCACATGCTGGAGGTCAAAATCCCAGATGCTCTCGATGAGCGCCCGCGTTTTGCGGTCGGCCAGTTTCGAGCGCGCAGGCGTGAAGTAATTGGCCAGCCGCTTGCGCAGGTCACGCGCCTTGCCGACGTAGATCACGCGGTTCAGGCGGTCGCGCATGACGTACACGCCCGGCGTGTGCGGCACATCACGCAGCTTGGCCACGAGGTCGGGTTTCTGGCGGTCCGCAGGCATGCTGATGTTTACGCGGCCACCACGCGCCAGGGCTGAACCGGCCCAGAAATTCCTTTGAGCTGCACGGGCGGCATCGGCTCCGCCTGCACGAGGGTTTTCACCTCGGCGTAGGTCTCTGCATCCAGCACGATCTGCCCCGCCTGTGCGACGCTGCACAGCCGCGAGGCCAGATTCACGCGATGGCCGAGCACGGTGTAACTCAGCCGCTGATCCGACCCCATACACCCGGCCACTACCGAGCCGGTGGCGATGCCGATGCCGACCTCCATCGAATGCTTTGCGGTCTGATTCAGCTCCCGCCGCACCTGCAGCATGCGCAGCGCGCACTGCACGGCGCGGGCCGCATACTCACCGGTGCTGAGCGGTGCGCCGAACAGCACCATGATCAAATCTCCCACAAACTTGTCCACGATGCCGCCATGGTCATACGCCACGTCGGTCAGCGCGGTCATGTGCTCGTTCAGCAACTCGATGACCTCGGCAGGCGGCATGTTTTCAGTGAGAGCGGTGAAGCCACGGATGTCGCAGAACAGCATGGTGACATCGCGGGTCTCGCCGCCCAAGGTGCCGCTCTG
>JBDNIB010000475.1:0-7064 GCA_041688535.1 Prosthecobacter sp. | reverse complement strand
TGGCGGTGAGCATCACGCCCGCGTCGGCACGGAGCTGGCGCACCGCGAAGGACATTTCCGGTGTCGCCCGGCAGCCGTCGAAGAGATAAACATTCGCGCCGTGATCAATCGCGATCTGGGCACAGAATTTGGCAAATTCAGGCGAAAAATGTCGCGTGTCATGGGCGAACACGATGCTGGGTTTGCCACTGAGCTTGGCGTTGGCCCGATAGGTCTTGATGTAGGTCACCAGGCCGCGCGTGGCGCGGCTCAAGTTATAAAAATTCATCGCGTTCGTGCCGACGCAGGGATGATCCGGACGTTGATCTTCGGGGGCGTTACCACGCTCGGCCTTCGTCACCACCTTGGCCACCGTGCGGCCACGCAGGCCACCGGTGCCGAATTTCAGGGCTTGGAAAAAGCGGTCATTCAGTTCTGCCCACTGGCCAGCAGAGGCGAGTTCCTTGATGCTGGCCCGGTAGAGCGGGCTGTCGCTCGCGGCGAGCAGGGCGCGAATGTTGTCATGGCTGGAGGCGAGGAGCTGACCGGAATCAGCAGCGGCTTGGAGGCTGGTGGCGATGGACATGGGAGATCAGACCATAGCGGCACGGACTGATTTGGCAAATCTCCCCGTGAGGGGAATTTATCAAGCAGGTGAGTCAATGCCCGCAAAACGCCTTCCCAACCGCCCCGCCTCAATGTCCGGCCATCTTCAGATAGGCCTCGGCATAGCGTTTGCCGAGTTCGCGGAAGGACGCGGAGTCGAAGTGGACCTTGTCGCCTTTGTGATTCAAACCCTCGGCGCTGACGAAAGCGGTGTGCGGCACTTTGCTGGCAAGATCTTGATGCGCCTTGTCCACGATGATTTTTTCCGGGGACCAAGGAGCATCCGCGAACTTGCCCATCTGACCGGCGATGAATGGCACATTTGGAGCGTTCAACAAGGTGCGCAAACGTTTCAACAAATCGATCAACTTGGCCGCATACACCGGAGCGTCTTTGGCGTTGCTGTCGTTCTCGCCCTGATGCCAGAGGATGCCTTTGAGGGTGCCGGATTTCAAAGCGATGGCGGCGCGTTTGGCCATGTCGTCCCACGGATGGCTTTTGGTGGCGGGATAAAACACGCCGGGCTGCCAGCTATCAATGGGCGAGCCGCCGACGGCGCAGGGAATGAGGCCGATGGTGACGCCGGGCGTGGCTTCGGCGATGATTTGACCAAACGTTTTGCCAATGCCGACACCGGCGGCGGCTTTGTCGAAGTGCAGGGGATCAATGGCGGGCACCCATAGGTTGTCCTTGCTGAGCATCATCACGCGTGAGTGCGGGGTCTTGTCTTGCTCCTCGACGATACCACGCCCAGCCATGTTCGACTGGCCGACGAGGAGGTAGAGGTCCATTTTGTCCTGCGCAGCGGCGAAGGACGTGAAGAGGACGGCGAGGAATAAGGGAAGGCGCTGGATCATGGTTTGGATTTGACGGGTTTGTAAACGGCGGGCGTGCTGGCGTCCTGCTGCACATCGTTCTGCCATTGCTGGAAGGTGGCGTCGAGGCGTTTCACGTCGGCCTCGCGTGCTTCGGCGAGATCGGTTTTCTCACCGGGATCGGCGGCGAGGTCGTAGAGCTGCCAGGGATTCGTGGGTTTGGTGCGGATGATTTTCATATTGCCTTCGCGCATGGCGGAGGTGCTGCCGAGGTGGAAGAATAGGCGCTTGTGCGGCGAGGGGGCCTCACCGGTGAGCGCCTGCTGGCAGTTGCGGCCATCGAGCACGCGATCCGGCGGCTGCGGCAGTCCCGCGACATCGAGCATCCAGGGTAACAGATCGAGGTGGCTGAGCATGACGGGGCAGGTGCTGGCGGCTTTGAATTTTGCGGGCCAGCGGAAAATGGCAGGCACGCGGATACCGCCTTCATACAAATCGGGTGCGCCAGCCCGATAAATGCCCGCACTGGCAACACCGAGGCCATGTGTGGGGCGCAGAATCGGCCCCATGTCAGAGATGAACATGACGATGGTGTTGTCACGCTGGCCGCTGGCATCAATGGCGTCGAGAATGCGGCCCACTTCATCATCCAGCGCGGTGATGACGGCGAGGTAGCGGTGCTGTTCTACCGGATCATCCGCCGTCCAGCCGTAACGGGCAAAAGCCTCCGGCGGTGCCTGCCACTCGGGTTTTTCACCGGCTTTCATGTTGATGCTACTGACGTAATGCGGCGCGTTGAAGGGAACGTAGGCGAAGAAGGGCTTCCCGGCTTTGCTTTGCCGCTGGATGTAGTCGCAGGTGGCGTCGGCGAAAATGTCGCCGCTGTAGCCTTCGACGTGGTGACGCTCGGTGCCTTTGAACATGTCGTAGTCGCCGTGGTAGGTGTGCTCGTAGTAATGAATGTTGCCGGAGCGGCAGCCGAGGAACTCATCAAAGCCGCGTTCCGTGGGCCGGCTGCCAGGCGCGAAGCCGATGTTCCACTTCCCAAAGCAGGCGGTGGAGTAGCCCGCCTCCTGCAAGTACTGCGGCATGATTTTCTCACGATGAGGTAGGCCGATGCCATCCCAGTTTTCCACTGTGGCAAGCTGGCGCACGAGGCCGTTGCGCAGCGGATGACGGCCGGTGAGCAGCGCCCCGCGTGAGACGGTGCAGGTGGCGGTGACGACGTAAAAGTCCGTGCAGCGCACGCCTTCTGCGGCGAGCTGGTCAATGCGCGGCGTCTTCACTTCGGGATGGCCGTAACAGCCGAGGTCGCCATAGCCGAGATTGTCCACATACATGAGGACGATGTTCGGTGACGGGTCGGCGCCCCGAGCGAAGCCGCAGGCGAGGAAGGTGAGAAAAACGAGAACAGTCTTCATGCCGCAGGCTTGAACAGCTCTTTTGCCCCATTCTTTCTCTGCGCACTGGAATCAACCGGCCTGGCTGACAACATTGTCCATGAACTTTGCTCCAGCAGATGCCGCCTGCGTCTGCTGCTGCCGCCGGGCGAGAAATTCATCCGCCAGCGCCCGATACGCCTGCGAGCCACGGCCGGAGGGTTCGTACTCGATGATGCTTTTGCCAAAGCTGGGTGCTTCACCCAGACGCACGGTGCGGGGAATGACGGTCTGGTAGCAGGTTTCGCTGAAGTAGTTCCGCACGTCGCTGACGACCTGATTGGAGAGGTTCGCGCGGCTGTCGAACATGGTCATGACGATGCCTTCGAGCAGCAAGTTGGGATTGGCCCCACAATCACGGATCTGCTGGACGACGTTGACGATTTTGGACAGGCCTTCGAGGCCAAAGTACTCGCACTGGATGGGCACCAGCAGCTCGTCCGCCGCCGCCAGGGCGGAGGTCATGAGCACGCCGAGGGAGGGCGGGGTATCGTCGATGGCGTAATCACAATGGCCGGAGTCCCGCAGCGGCGCCAGCACCTCGCGGAAGCGGGCCATGTGGTTGCCGGCCTGCGCCAGCTCGATCTCGCACCCGGCGAGTTCTTGATGCGAGCGGATGATGGAGAGGTTCGGCAGACGGGTGCTGCGGATGGCGAGGCGCGGATCGGTGCCGTCCACGAGCGCAGGGTAGAGGCTGCCCCCTTCCTCCTGGGCGAGGCCGAGGCCGCTGGTGGCGTTGGCCTGCGGGTCGAGGTCGATCAGCAGCACGCGCACGCCACGCTGGGTCAGGCAGGCGGCGAGGTTAACGGCAGTGGTGGTTTTCCCGACTCCGCCTTTTTGATTTGAGATGGCAACGATCCGCATAGCACTTGGCGCTAGACTTTGGCGAGAAAGCATGTGACACGCCAGAAAGAAATGGAGATCACAGAGAAATGGCTGGGAGAAATCGGCGGCTGGGCGGTCATGAAGTCCGCACGCTCCCTCGCGGATGCCGGTCTGGCGGCAGTTTCGAGCTGTAATGATGGCATGATCCGTGGCGCGGCCGGCTCAGGGAAGCTGAAATTCACCACCGGCCTGCGCATCCGCACCGCGACCGATGTGGAGAACCTCTGCACCTGCCCCCACGCCCGGCGCAGCGGCATGATGTGCGAGCATGCGCTGGCGGTGGCGCTGATGCATGTGCGGGAGCAAAACGGCGGTCTCCGGAGTAGTGTAATTCCGCCTTTAGGCGGTTCCGGGCTTGCTGCTACAGCTTCCGGACCGGCTGCCGGGACTACAGTACGCTTCCCCATGACCCCGCTGACGATTCCGGGCCGCTACTCAGTTTATCTGCCGGAAACGCTGCTCCAAGGCCAACTCCGCGAACCCTGCGGCGTGTTCGTGAAGTTTGAAGCCGGGGGTGAATCCGAATCCTCAGCCTTCGCCGCCTGGTTGGCGGGGCAGGGGATCAAGCAACCGCAAAGCCTGCCGATTTCGCTCAAAGGGAACGCCTTGCCCGCTTTTCTACAAACTCTGGCGGAGCACCCACGGGTGTTTACGGGCAAGCCGAACGGACAGGAACGGCTGCTGCATGTCGCCCCTGAACTGGTGCGGCTGCCGCTGGTGGTCGAATCGGTGGACCCGCAGACGGTGCGGCTGCGACTGGAAAGCGGCTCGCAAAAGCATGTCTTGGGCGGCTGGTGGATCTGCCAGGAAACGGCGGCGTTGTTCCGCCACCTGTCGGATCGCCCCGAAATGGCCACCTTGGCGGCTGATTTGAGCCGGGCGGCGATTACCCGGCCGCTGCGCTGGCTGGCAGAGCAGGGGGAGTCACTCGGCGAGTGCTTCCAGATGGAACTGCGGGGCGGGGGGCTGGAGAAATTCCACATCGCCCCGGTGCCTTGCGAGTTCGAAATTCAGTTGGATGGCTCGCTCCAAGCCGTGGAGGCGCGGGTATTCGCCCGTTACGGCCAGCAGCGCTGGCGGGCCGGCGATTGGCAGGATCAATCATCACTATTTCCAATTCAGGATGAATTAAATACGTTTGTTTTTTATGCTAGAAATAGAGAGGGTGAATCCCGTCTTTTACGGCGTTTGGAGGGGCTTGGATTCAAATTAGACGGCTACATTTGGCGGCTGCAAGGCGGTGAAAACATCCTGCACTTTTATGCCTCCGAATTGCCCCTGCTGCGCGAGTTGGCGAGCATCCAAGAGGGCGAACGCTGGCGCGGCGCGACCCGTGGCATCGAACGCATCGCCCCCAAAACGCGGTTTGTACCGCCTGCGGGTCAGCAGTCGTCTGGTGGTGGCGACTGGCTCAGCATGGAGTTCGCTTATGAGTCGGCGGATGGATTCCGTCTGCCGCGTGCCGAAGTTCTCCGGCTGGTGCGTTCCGGCCAGCGTTCCGTCAAAGGAGCGAATGGCAAACGTTACGTTCTGGACATCGCCGCGGTGGATGATTTGGAGGAATCGCTGCGCGATGTGCCGCTGGAATTGACCCCGGAAGGCGCCCGCGTCCACGGCGCTCATGCCGCCTACTTTGGCGGCGAAACAGCCGGAGCAGGTGAAGAAACCCCAATTTCAGCCGAGGAGATCCGGGCATCCATCGGCAGCTTGGCAGACACCCTCCGCCCCTACCAAATGGACGGCGTTTGCTGGATGACCTCGCGTTTCCTGCGCGGGAGAGGTGGAATTCTGGCCGATGAGATGGGTTTGGGTAAAACTGTGCAAAGCATTGCTATTGCACTGTATATCAAACGAAAAGAAGGTATAAAATATGGACCAACTCTCGTCGTTTGTCCCAAATCACTCATTGGCAACTGGCAATCAGAGTTCGAACGATTCGCTCCAGACCTAAGAGTACTACCAATTCAGGGTTCTGGACGTGAAAAGCTGCTCATTCAGGCCTCCGCTCAGGATGTGATAATTACTTCGTATCAGTTGATTATCAGGGACTTGCCACATTATCAGACCATCCGCTTCGGCTTGCTGCTGCTCGATGAGGCCAGCTTCATCCGCAATCCTGATACAGACGCGGCCAAAACCCTGCGCAGCCTCAAATCGACTGGCCGGATCGCCCTGACCGGCACGCCACTGGAAAACGGCGTGCGGGATTTGTGGTCCATTTTCCAGTTCGCGCTGCCGGGCTATCTCGGCAATCAGAGCTCCTTCCGTGAACGGTTTGAAACGCCGATCCAGTCCGGTTTAGACCTGCCTGCGGGCAAAGCGGCCGCCTTACGACTGCAAAAGCTGACCCAGCCGTATTTCCTGCGCCGCACCAAACGCCAGGTGCTCAAGGATCTGCCCGAGAAGATCGAGCAGGTGCTCTGGTGCGCTCCCAGCGCGGCCCAGAGCGAGTTTTACCGCAAGATTCTGGAAGAGGGCCGGGAGGAAATCAAAGCCGCCCGCCGCCGTTCCGGCCAGAACGGGGCCAAGATGACCATGTTTACCGTCTTGCTGCGTTTGCGGCAGGTTTGCTGCGATTTGCGCCTCACCGGCGTCCAACCCGAAGCACTTAAAGGCCTGGAACAGGAGGATCTGTCCGGCAAATGGCCCGCCTTGATCGGTCAAATCGATTCCACGCTCGAATCAGGCGGCAAACTACTCATTTTCAGTCAATTCGTTCAATATTTACGCCTCATGCGTGAGCATCTAAAGGTAGAAAAACTCGACCATGCCTACCTGGATGGCAGCAGCCAGGATCGCTCCGCGCAGGTGGACCGCTTCCAGAAAGACCCGAGCTGCCGCATCTTCCTAATCAGCCTCAAAGCCGGCGGCTACGGCCTAAACCTGACCGCTGCCGACAACGTCATTTTGGCCGACCCGTGGTGGAATCCCGCCGTCGAATCCCAGGCCATCGACCGCGCCCACCGCATCGGCCAGCAAAAGGTCGTCAACGCCTACCGCCTGGTGATCCGTGGCACCGTCGAGGAGCGCATCCTCAAACTCCAAGCCCAAAAACGCGGCCTCGTAGAAGCCGCCCTGAACGATCAAGCCCCCATGATGGAAGGTCTGAACGAGGTGGATTTGGAGGATTTGATTCAGTAACTCGGTTTAGCATTTTAAACATCATATTCAAACTGACCCACTCCCTATACACTTTATGTTACATTGATTGTTGGTAGTTAACTAAACGGAGGGATTGGTCTGATTTTTGAGTGTTTGTTTCTACCCCACCAGCTTTATCGTCCGTTTTTCCTGGGCGCTCTGGAAGGCCGTATCGACGATCTGCTGACCGATGCGGGAG
>JBDNIB010000474.1:0-5408 GCA_041688535.1 Prosthecobacter sp. | reverse complement strand
CGCATGGTATGGAGCTGTGGCAGCGGGTGAATTTCGCCGTGTGCAAACGTCCTGGGCATGAACTGGATGTGGGCGATCTGCCGCCGCATGCGCAGGTGATTGATCTGCTGGTGGAAGGTGCCAGCACGGTGATCCGCGAGTATTTGAGCCAGGGCAAGGACGTGAGCGGCATGCTGCATCCGCGTGCGCTGGCCTACATCGAGCGCTACGGCCTGTATCGTGCGCCGATTCCGGGCAACTGGGCGCGTGGCACACTGGCGGACGCGAAGTTTTTTCTCCAGGCGGAGACAGAGAACCAGAAGGTGCGTGATTTGAGCGCCACGCTGGCTGGTCGGCATGTCGCCGCGAACGAGGCGGACTTCATCAGCGTCGTCGGTGGTGATGGGGCGATGCTGCGCAGCATCCGCGAGCACTGGCGGGCACGGCTGCCGTTCTTCGGTATCAATGCGGGGCATCTGGGTTTCCTGCTGAATGCGCCGGAGCAGGTGAACGCCTGCCCGTTTCCGCCGAGCGATGTGATTTTTCGCCAACTGCCGATGCTGTTCCTCGAATTCGAGGATGAAGATGGCGTGCGGCATGCGGCGCATGGTTTCAACGACGCCTG
This sequence comes from Prosthecobacter sp., assembly GCA_041688535.1. Classification (GTDB taxonomy): domain Bacteria; phylum Verrucomicrobiota; class Verrucomicrobiia; order Verrucomicrobiales; family Verrucomicrobiaceae; genus Prosthecobacter. Next base: position 4,804 of record JBDNIB010000474.1, on the reverse strand, counting down.
GCTGGAGCGGGCCACCAGCCAGAGCGCGTGGCTGGAGATCACGGTGAACAATGTGCGGCGCATCCCGAAGCTGGTGAGCGACGGGGCGCTGGTGGCCACGGCTGCCGGATCGACGGCCTATGCCCGCAGCATGGGTGCTTCGCCACTGCTGGCAGACACACCGGCGTGGTTGCTCGTCGGCTCGAACGTGCTGGCCCCGGCGCACTGGCGCAGTGCGCTGCTTTCACCCGACGCGACGGTGGAAATCCGCTGCCTCGATCCGCAGCACCGACCGGTCCAGGCGTTTGTGGACGGCCTCAGCATGGGCCGCGTGGTGGCACTGCACGCGCGGCTTTCGCGTGCAGCGGCGGCGGAGCTGGTCTTTTGCGCCAGCCATGACATGGCGGAGAAGATTGCGGCGATTCAGTTTGGTGCCTGACACGATGATCGCCGCCTTGCAGAAAGATGCCGCGCTGCTGGCCGACCTGGCGGCGGCGAATCACGACGAAAACACGCTGTACGTCTGGTGGCTGGGCCAAAGCGGCTTTCTGTTGCAGTGGGCAGGGGAGCGGCTGCTGTTTGATCCTTATTTGTCCGACTCGCTGACGCAAAAATATGCCGCCACCGACAAGCCGCATGTGCGGATGACTGAGCGCTGCCTCGATCCGGCGTTGCTGACGGGCATCCGCCGTGTGACGGCCAGCCACGTTCACACCGATCATCTGGATGGTGCCACGCTGGTGCCGCTGGCGCGGGCGAATCCAGGCATGCGACTGTATTTGCCGCATCCGATCATTGCAGAGGCTGAAAAGCGGCTGGGAGAGGCCGAAGTCCAGTGCTGCGGCATCGGCGATCACGACACCTATGTGGAAGGAAGCTGGGAGTTGCGCGGCGTGATCGCCAAACACAACGAGGTGCTGCGGGATGAGCACGACAACTGCCATTACACTGGTTTTCTCGTCAGATGCGGCCCGTTCACGATTTATCACAGTGGCGACACGCTCTGGCATGAGGACATCGTCAAAGTCTTGCGTGAGAACCCCTGCGACATCGCTTTTTTACCGATCAACGGCAACGTCCCTGAGCGGCGGGTGGCCGGAAACCTGAACGGCACAGAAGCGGCGGCCTTGGCGAAGGGCTGCGGGGTACGGCTGGTGGTGCCGTGCCACTACGACATGTTCGAGTTCAACACGGTGACGCCGGAGGAGTTTGTGAACGCCTGCGAGCGGCTGCAGCAGCCATTTCGCGTGATGCGCTCCGGCGAAAAGCTGGAGTTGCAGGCCAAGGCCGGTTATTTGGCCACCGCCTGACCGCTGGCGGCCCAGGCGTTGAAGCCGCCCTTGAGCAGCAGGATGTCTTTGAACCCGAGCTTGTGCATCTCGACAGCGATGAATTTTGCCCGGCCGCCGATGGCGCAATACACGATGCAGGGCTTGGTTTTGTCGAGCTTGGCGAGATCTTCGCGGGTCTTCTGCGTGTGGAAATAGTCGAAATGGAGCGAATTGAGGATGTAGCCGCTTGTACGGCGCTCGTCTTCGGTGCGCACGTCAATGATGAGGGTGTCCTGATGCTCCACGAGATGGCGTTCGACCGCATCAGTGGCGATTTCATGGATGGCGGCAGGCAGGACGACCGCCTGAGGCTCAATGAGAGGCGAGTCAGCCTGGCAGAGGGGCGCAAAGGCAAGCGCAAGAAGAGATGTGGACAGAAGGCGAAAGCGCATAAGGAAGAGGCGCAAAGGCTAGCGTGAATTGAGGCAGTGACAGCACGGATGTTACAGCCGTGGGCCATGCACGAAATCAGGCTTCATCAGGGTGGATAAGGCGTTATTTGTCGGAAAATTGTGAAAAGTATAAAAATTATTTTGAATCAATAAAATATAACTGTTACAATTTCAATAATTCGAGTCCGAGCAATTCACAAGAGGCGTTCAACTCGAAGTTAACACCAACAGCCAAAACAAACAGACAACACTATGAAAAACATCAAAGTCAACACCTCCCGCAAGTCTGGCTTCAGCCTCGTGGAAATGCTCGTCGTCATCGCCATCATCGGCATCATCGCCGCGATCGCGATTCCGAACATCGGCAACCTGAATGAAAGCGCCCGTGACGCTGCCGCCAAGCGCAATGCGCAAAGCGTCGCTTCCGTGCTCAACGCCGCAGTCGCTGCTGGCGCTGACCTTGGCATACTGACGGACGGTCAGTCCATCGTCGATCTGGCGGAAGCTGGCGTGCAGCCTGCTGACGGTGCCTTCAAGGGCAAGAACTTCACCTCCGGTGCAATCGACGACGATGAAGAAGCCAAGGCCGCTGCCTCTGCCGCCACATTTCCAACTGGAACTGACTCATGAGGTTCAACTTCCAGATAGCCAACCGCTTCACCTTGCTGGGCATGTTTGCCGTCTTGGTCGGGGCGGGGGCCACGGCGACCGGCTTCATCTGGCAGGAGTTTATCACCCTGCGCTTCGTGCAGTGTTCCTACCTTGGGGCGGTGGCGCTGGCCGGCCAGATGGAGTTGAATCGTCAGGCGCTCTCTGAGGGGGAGCTCACGGGCGTGGCGCCGCTGAACTGGGAAAATGAAACACACCTGCGCATGCGGCTACAGACGGTGGAGATTCCGCCTTCGCTGCAAACTTTGGGGTTGGAGGTTGAGGTTGTTGCCCCACGTCAGTCACCAGTTGGGACACAACCTGTGGTGAAATCTCCCCCCATCGCGATCCTGCCTGTCCACCAGTGCAGTGTCGTCGCGGAGCCTGCGCCCGCGCACATGGACAATCTGATCTATCGTGTCATGGCCGGCAGCACCCTGGTGATGGATGACACTAGTGACAGCCGGGAAATTGAGTTCAATGGCAACGACCATTGGCTCATCAGTGCCACTCCGCTGTATAGCCGCACCGGGCATGTCGCCGGGGCATTCATCGCGCGCCAGCCGCTGGTGCAGTTGCGGCATCTGTTCAGCAGCCAGCGCCTGATGGTGCCGATTTTTGGAGCCTGTGCCGGTCTCGTGCTCGCCGTGCTGGGCTTCTACATCATTGGTCGGCGCATCACGCGAAAAACGCATGACTTGATTGCCGCCTTTCGTGCCATGCGCACTGGAAATTTGAATATCCGCGTGCCTGCGCGTGGTTTTGATGACCTTGATCTCGTCCAGGCGGAGTTCAATACGATGATCACGCACATCCAGGAGGAGGATCATCGCAAGCACACCCTGCTCATTGAGTACGAGGCCGCCAAGCGCCAGGCCGAGATCGCCACCGCTGCCAAGGGCAACTTCCTGGCCAACATGAGCCATGAAATCCGCACACCAATGAATGGCATCATCGGCACCACCAGCCTGCTCATCGAAATGGGCATGGATGCCGAGCAGGAAGAACTCGTGCGCATGATCCGCTCCAGCGGCGAGTCCCTGCTGCACGTCATCAATGACATTCTCGATTTTTCCAAGCTGGAGTCCGCCAAGATGGACATGGAACGCCTCCCCGTGGACATCGAAAAACTCCTCGGCGAGACCACGGACGTCTTCTCCCACCGTGCGGCGGAGAAAAACATCGAGCTCAATGTGCATGTTGATCCAGCTCTCCCGCGCAAGATCATCGGTGACTTCCAGCGCATCAAACAGGTGCTCGTCAATCTCGTCGGCAATGCCGTCAAATTTACCGAGAAAGGCGAGATCCTGCTGCTTGTCCGGCAAGTATCGCGGCAGACCCCGCAGGGAGATGCCATCCTGCTCCATTTTTCCGTGCGCGACACCGGCATCGGCATTCCTGCTGAAACCATCAGCCAACTCTTCCAGGCCTTCAACCAGGGCGACTCCTCCACGACACGCAAGTATGGCGGCACGGGCCTGGGCCTGGCCATTTCCAAAAAACTCGTCCGGCTCATGCAGGGGGAAATCAGCGTCGTCAGCGAGGTGGGGAAGGGGGCCGATTTCTTCTTCGAGCTGCCGCTTCAGGTCGCACCTGATAACGAGTCGCGTGATGAGGAGATCGCCTGGCTGGATGTCGTCAAAGGCCGCCCCATCATCCTTTGCAGCGCGCATCCCACCACGCAGCAGATCCTCAATCAGTCGCTCATGCAGTGGAGCATGAATGTGAATCTCCTGCGTGATCGCTCCGTGGCGGCGCTTGACGATGTGCTGGAGGAATCCGGCATCTTTGTCATTGATGTCTCCGGCATGCGTCATGAAGCGGTTGCCCCGCTGCTCCGAGCTGCTACCGCGCGTGGCGCCGCCATCGTCACGATCATGCCGATCACCTGCGCCAAGCTCGAGCGCGAGCGCTTTGCGCCACCTGAGGGCAGCCGGCATGCACGGCTCTCCAAGCCCATCAAACGTCGTGACCTGTTGCGCACTCTGGCGGAGCTCTACCGCATGCCGCGGCGTGTCATCGTCGCGGCCACGGCCACCTCGGCCGTGTCACCAGTGCTTGCGCCCACGGGCATGCCGATGCTGCGTCCGGCCAGCGCACCTGTCTCGCCGCAGCAGCAGCAGACATTTGTCCAGCCACAGGTCACAGCCTTCTCGTCTCAGCCGCCGGCCATGACAGCTCCTGAGACCATGCAAAGCCACGGTTCTGCCCGTGCCGCCGCCGGGGGCCATGACGTGGAGGTTTCTGTCGCCACCAACCGTGCCATTGCCCGCGCGGCCAAGGCCGAGGCGGACAATTTCGCCAGCCAGCACCCCGCGCGCATCCTGCTCGTCGAGGACCAGCCGTTGAATCAAAAAATCTCCACCATGCTGCTGCAACGCCTCGGCTACGGGCAGATCGACATCGCTGCCAATGGTGAGGAAGCCGTCACCATGGTGGGACAGGGCGGCTATG
>JBDNIB010000473.1:0-15225 GCA_041688535.1 Prosthecobacter sp. | reverse complement strand
CCACCGCGCCGACTCCCTCATCGAATACATCCGTGGCGAGCCCGTGCATCTCGGCAAAGTCAGCACCCACGACAAGCGCACCCACGGAGCCATTCAGGACCTCATCGCCGCCAAAGTCGCCCTCTTCACCGCGCAGAAACTCAGCGACAAACGCGCCGCCCGCTTCGCCCTCTACCGCGCCCTCGCGGAGGTCGCCATGGCCGAGTTTACCTGGCTGCGGAGAGACATGGGCCTCATCGCCGACGACGCCGAGCGTGCCGCCCAGCTCGACCACGGCCTCAAGGAATTCGACGATTATCATAAGAAGCTCATCGGCAGCGCCGCCAAAGAATCCGCCAAGACCCAGGACCGCATTTTGAGCGAGCTACGGTCGTGGTTCGATGATGAAGCAAAGCCCACCTTCCTCTGGCAACTCCACTTCGGCGAAGTCTTCGCCCAAGGCGGCTTCGACATCGTGATCGCGAATCCGCCGTATGGGGCAACTCTTGCTCCAGAGCAAAGCAAACGAATCACAAGTCGCTATGCAGTGGCAGGTGGGAGTCCCGAAACCTTTGCTGTGTTCTTGGAACTGGGTGCGACATTGTGCCGTGAGCGAGGCCACTTATGCTTCATTGTTCCCACTGGTTGGTATTCCGCCCCAAAGTCCTCAGCGCTTCGCCGATACCTTGCCGCCCATACTGATCCAACTTTTGTTGTCCTGCTGCCATACGACGTGTTTGAAGACGCCTGGGTCGATACAACTATCTTCGGAGCAGCCAAGCGGTCACGTTCTTTGTCGTGGCCTCGGACTATTGCTTGCTCAATCGAGATCAAACGATTCCCTCGCAAGCAGAAGAAAGTGACTCTCGCCGAGTTCTTCCAAGATACATGGAAGTCTGACTTTGTGGGTTGGTTCTCCAACCATAGCGATGAGTATCTTCCGAATGCATCGCCGACAGGACTCAATGCAGTGAAGCGGATGCGCCGGATCGGCAAAAACCTCTCTGATTTCGCTGATGTCCAACGTGGTGTAACCCCATTCCATTTGTCGAAGCATCCGCAGGCAAAAAACTCGCGCCCCGCATTCAACGGCGTATTGAGGCGCTACCGCTCAAGCCCTGGCGAACCTGGCTTCATCTGCTATGACAAAACATTGGCAGAGTATAAACCAGAAAAGTATTTCACTGGATGTCGAATCCTTCTTCGAGAACTGATCAGCCGTCAGTTTCGACTTCAAGCGTGCTTGGTGGAGTCAGATTTCATCACGAATAAGTCGATGCAAAGCATTCTCGTGTCGGATTCCAAGCCCGAAGCGTGGTTCATCTTGAGTATCCTAAACTCATCAGCTCTCTCTTGGTATTTCCTTGCGATCTCGAATGTGGCAAATCGCGATGATTTTCCAAAGATCGTCCTGAAGGAGACGCGTCAACTCCCCATCCCACCCGCCACCGCCGCCGACAAAGCCCGTCTGACCCAGTTGGCCGAAGCCTGCGCCGCCGCCGCGCAACGCGGGGACGAGGCCACGCTGGCCGTCCACGAAGCCGAGATCGACCAGATCGTCTATCGCCTCTTCGACCTGACCCCGGACGAGATCGCCCTCATCGAATCCGCTCTGGCCCCCACGCGCACCACCACTCCCGCCCGTAAGCGTGCGCGAGCGGTTGCGGCAGCAGTCACCGATAACGATCCAACACCCGAGGCGGCCACCGTTGCAGAGCCTGCGAAGGCAAAGCCCGCAGCCGCCAAGCCTGCCCCGACTGCCGCCTGGCTGTCGGACGAACTCTTCAATGTGGAGGGTGAGCTGCCGCTCGCAAAAAAAGCCAAGGCGGTCCATAAGGCCGCCCCGACGAAGAATGCTCCCACGCCGGTGGATCAAACTCAGCGCGACGAAGTGCTGGCAGTGATCCGAGAACTTTTCAGCACCGGCTCCGCCCGCGACCGTGACACCGCGCTGTGGGAAGTCGCCCAAGCGCTCGGCTATGCACGTGTGGGCTCCCGCATCCGTGACGTCCTCCATCGCGATCTCCTCACCGCCTTGCGGCGTGGCATCCTACAGAATGAAGGCGGAGAGCTGTCCCTGCTTTGCCGCAGCATCGAGGACTATGAGCGCGATTTCCTGAAGGAGCAGTTCCTCGCTGCCATCCACCAAAACGGCCGCGTCTGGCGGGAGCGAGAGGCCGCCATCCGCCTCTTCGCCCGCTGGCTCGGCTACCGCCGCACCGGAAAACTCATCGACGCCACCGCCCGCTCCCTCATCAACGGTCTCCTACGTGAAGGCAGTCTGGAGAAGGACGGGCAGGACCGGATTCGCCGGGCCTGATGGCAGAGGGTGAAGGAGTGAACGGGGCGGTCTGGCTACACGACCACCAAAAATCCCTGCTCATCGAGCTTCACGCCGGCGATTGCCACCGCGCTCGCATCGCCGGGCAGCAGGCCGCTGATGGACACTCCCGCTGGAGTGGATTCGAGGTGCAGGCCGGGCAGCAGACGGCCGAGAGAATTGCCTTTTTGGCCGAGTTGGTTGCCTTGTTCCGCTGCGGGCAGCTCTGGGTCGGGAACCTCGGTGCTGATCAGGATGCCGGTGCTGGCATCGAGGTAGCCACGCAGAATATTCGGGGCAGGGGGCAGGGGCGATAGATCGTTGTCGAGGCAGAAGGCGAGGCGCTCGTGGCCGGTGAGTTTGGCGAGGCTTGATCGTGTGCCGAAGGCGATGAGGTGGGTGGCGTGGGCCTCGGTGGGGCAATCGACGTATTTGGAGCCGGGGATCAATTGTGTGAGCGCTTTGACCGTGCGGTGGATGACGCTGCCCGCAGGTTCGAGGCTGAGGAAGACATCGCCTGCGCGGTGCCATTCGACTTCGGCGAGACGTTTGGCATTGGCGAAGGCGACGAGGTCACTGCCAGCATGGTCCCAGTGACGACGGGTGAGGAAGGCGGCGCTGCTCAAGGCGAGCATGGCATGGCGCACGGCTTCGGTGCTGGCTTCGCGGGGAGCGAGCGGTACGCCGAAATGCACCTCGACGGGATAGCGCAGGTGCTTGGGCCGTTTGGTGAAGAACTTGCCGCCCTGGAAGGAAAAGATGCTGCCGTAGAGTCCGTCGAGATAGACGGGCACGACCTGCGCCTCAGCCTGCCGTGCCATGAGTTCAAAACCTTTGCGCAGCTCGTTGACCATGCCATGACGGGTGATTTGGCCCTCGGGGAAGAGGCAGACGACCTCGCCTTCCTTCAGTGCGGCGGCGACGGCGCGAATGGCATCTTTCGCACGCACGGGTGAGATGGGCACGTTGCCGATGATGCGCATGAGCCATTTCGCCCACCACAGGTTGTACAGCTTGTCCCACATGACAAAGCGCACCGGCCGGGTACTGGCGGCACCGACGATGAAGGCATCGACGTAACTGACGTGATTTGGCAGCAGCAGCACGCCACCAGTGGCGGGGATGCGCTCGACGTTCACCGCTCTGACCTTGTACACGAAGCGCACGGCGGCGAGCATGAGGAGGCGCACCAGGTCCTGCGGCAGCAGGCGCATGATGTAAATGGCGGCGGCGCAGGTCGGCATGGCGAGCAGGAGGAACTGCGTGGAGGCGCTGAACTCCAGCCACTTCATCAAGGCAACAACGGCGACGGCGATGAGGGTGCTGAGGCAGTCCATCAGGTTCATGCCGGCGTGAATGCGCGCCTTCTCCTGCTTCTCCGCCTTGTCCTGCGCGTAGGCGTAGAGCGGCACCATGAAGCAGCCGCCCGCCGCCCCGGTGAAGATGATGCCAGCGTACATCCAGTTGCTGCCCAGCGCGGCAAGGCCGGACCACAGCAGGCCGACGACGAGGCCGAAGCCACCGATGGGAATAAGACCCAGCTCGATGCGATGACGGCTGATATGCGAGGCGAAAAAACTGCCGCTGATGACGCCGATGCCGAGAATGCCCGCGACTTTGGCGAGTTCCATCGGTCCGTCACCGCCGGTGGTGTCCGGGTGCATTTCCTTGGTCAGAGTGACGAGGATGAAGCTGATCGCGTTCGAGATGAACCAAAAGTAGGTCACGCCGAGCGCGGCCAGACGGATGGAGCGGCGGCGGAAGACAATTTTGATGCTCTCGAAATGCTCCCAGCCCATGCCTTTGCGCCAGTGGACCTCGGGATGCGCCGGCGTCTGCTGAATGCAGAGCGCGGCGATGAGCTCACCGACACCGAAGATGCTGATGATAATCAGCGGCCAGAGCGCAGACTGCCACGCGTCGCCGGTTTTTTCATACTCGGCACCATACCATATGCCGCCCGCCCACATGCCGCCGAGAATGCCCGCCAGCATGGTGACCTGCAGCCAGCCGGAGACGCGGCCGAGGCGGCGGGAACCTGACAGCTCCTTCATGATGCCCATCTTGGCTGGGCTGAGCACTGCCGCCTGCACGGCGAGCACAAAGAAACCCGCGAGGCAGATTTCCAACGAACCAGGCACGCGCTCCATCCACAGCGCGGCCGCCAGCCAGACAAAGCAGATGATCTGCATCACCTGCATCCAGATGATGACGCTGCGTTTGGAGAAACGGTCCGACCAATAGCCAGCCAGCGGCGCAAAGATCATGTAGGGCAGCGAAAAAATCGCCCCAAGCCACAGCTCCATGTGTCGGCCCACCCAGGTTTCCTTCGCGATGATGATCGACAGCGCGATCAGCAGCATTTTGACAAAGTTATCACTGAACGAATTGAGCGCCTGCACCACCAGCACGAGCACGATGGAAATCCAGTTCCGGCGTGGCAGATGGACTGAGCTGTCGAGTTCGTCGGCGTCGGTCATGGGGCGGATTCAGTCCACGAAACGTTCCGCCAGCACGATGTCGGACGGAAAGGTGATTTTGGGATTGGACTCGGGGTTCTCCACGACAAACACGGGCTGACCGAGATGCTGCACGGCGGAAACCTCGTCGGTGACGAGCAGGGCATCACGGATGACCGCGTCGTAGGCCCGCACGAGTAGGTCGCGAGTGAAGACCTGCGGTGTTTCCATGATCCACGCATTCGTGCGGTCGATCGAATCGCTGATGCGGCCCTCCGCGTCGCAGCGCTTGAGTGTTTCCGTCATCGGCCGGGCGCAGGCGACGGCAGACTGATCGCGTGCCGACTCGATGCAGCGGGTGATCTGCGCCACCGAGATCAAGGGACGTGCGCCATCATGCACGGCGACGATCTCGCAGTCTGGATGCAAGGCGAGCAGTCCGGCATGGACGGAAAGATGCCGCTCGGCACCGCCGAGGATGATTTGGGTGATTTTGTCGAAGCCACTGGAACGCCATGCATCCACCTCCATGCGTAGCGCGTCGCTGGTGACGACGATGATCTCATCAATGGCCGCGCACTTTTGAAACACGCCCAGCGTGCGCCGCAGCACCGGCTCGCCACACAGCGGAGCCAGGAGCTTATTGAAGCCCATGCGCCTGCTGCTGCCAGCGGCAACGATGATGGCGGAGGTCATGCGGACGGTTGTATCAATTACGCGAGCCGCTTGGCGACCTCGGTCGAAATGGATTTGCTATCCGCACGACCGGCCACGCGTTCCTGCAGCAGCTTCATCACGCCGCCCATGTCTTTCTTGGAGGTGGCACCGAGTTCGGCGATGACGGCCTCGACGAGCTGGCCCAAATCCTCCGCGCTCATCGCGGCGGGCAGGTATTTCTCCAGCACGGCGATCTCGGCCTTCGCCGCATCCACCGCTTCGGGCCTGTTGGCTTTTTCCGCGCCATCCACGGAGTCCTGGAGTTTTTTCAGTTCTTTGCGCACGACGGCTAGGGCATCGGTGTCGCCGAGTTCACCGTCCGCCCCGAGCTTTTCGATGGCACCATATTTGAGGGCGGACTTGAGGTTGCGGATGACGTTTAGGGCCACGCTGTCCTTGGCTCGCATGGCGTTTTTGAGATCTTCGGAAATTTGGGCAATGAAGCTCATGGAAAGGTCGTCTGGGGTTGGTTGAATTGGGTGGCGAGCATGGCGTGGCGGCAGGTTTTGTCCAGATGTCCGTGGCCTGCTGCCTGATCGCAACCACGGAATACACGAAATACACGGAAACCAGAAGGTTTGAACCGGAGCATCCCATCTTGCTCCCCTTCCGTGTATTCGGTGTATTCCGTGGTTAAAAAAATTCTGTCCTCCGCTGTAACCACACCGCCCGCATCCGCTTGTTTCAAAGATGGTTTTTTCCGCTTCAAGCCGCCTGCATTGCCCTTTGCGCTGCCCGCGCCGCCGTGCATGATCGCCCACTGTGCAATTTCGACATCCCAAACACGACCTCTACATTCCTGACGAAACCGAACCCTGGACGGCGCTGCGGCGGGTGACGCACCTGGGCATTGTTTCGCACCAGGACGACCTGGAAATCGCCGCGTATCACGGCATCACGGAGTGTTTTCACAGCAAGGATCAATGGTTCGGCGGTGTGGTGGTGACGAACGGCTCCGGCAGCCCGCGCAAAGGTCCGTATGCCTCGTACACGGACGAGGAGATGCAGCAGGTGCGGCTCGTGGAGCAGCGTAAGGCGGCGTATGTGGGCGAGTACAGCATCATGGCTCAGCTCGGCTATCCCAGCTCGGAGGTGAAGCAGCCGCGGCATGCCCCGCTGGTCGAAGATTTGAAGTTCATCCTGGAGCACACGCAGCCGAAGATTCTGTACCTGCACAATCCCTGCGACCGCCACGACACCCACATCGCCACCTTCCTGCGCTGCTTGGAGGCGCTGCGTGAGCTGCCACCGGAAATGCGGCCGGAGACCGTTTATGGCTGCGAAGTCTGGCGGAAGCTCGACTGGCTGCTGAATGATGACAAGGTCATGCTCTGGGTGGACAAGCATCCGCATATGCTGCGGCCACTGCTGGGCGTGTTTGATTCGCAGATCAGCGGTGGGAAGCGTTACGACCTCGCGGAAGAGGGCCTGCGCCACTCAAACGCCACCTACTTTGACTCCCACACGACCGACAAGACCAGCCTGCTCACCTTTGCGATGGATCTGACGCCGTTGACCAAGGATGACAGCCTGTGCCCGGTCGAATACGCTGTGAACTATGTGAAGCGGCTAGAAGGCGATGTGCGCGACCGTGTGAAGAAGTTCATGTGACGCCGGTGTCAGTAAAAGGAGGATAGCCGTCCCGGCTGTCAGTGGATTGAGGCGTCTCGCCTTGCTGGAGCGATCAAGGCGGGACGCCTCAATCCATAGTCAGGCTGGAAGCCTGAGCTACACGCAAAAAATGCCAGCCGGAGTGACCGGCTGGCATTTTGAATTTGGCATTGAAGCCTAGACGGGGATTACTCCGCGACCTTGGCGCTCTTGATGATGAGCGGCTCGACGGGCACGTCACCGTGCTGGCCTTTGCGGCCGGTGGCGACTGCGGCCATCGCATCGACGACGTCCATGCCTTTGCTGATCTTGCCGAAGACGCAGTAGCCCCAGCCGTCCTGGCCGGGATAGTCGAGGAAGCTATTGTCCTTGAGGTTGATGAAGAACTGCGAGCTGGCGCTGTGCGGGTTCGGCGTGCGGGCCATGGCGAGGGTGCCCTTGACGTTCTTGAGGCCGTTTTTGGCTTCGTTCTCGATGTTGGCGTCGGTTTCCTTCTGCTGCATGTCGGGGGTGAAGCCGCCACCCTGGACCATGAAGTCAGGGATCACGCGGTGGAAGATCAGGCCGTCGTAGTGGCCTTTTTTCACATATTTGACGAAGTTGGCGACGGAGATCGGAGCCTTGGCGGCGTCGAGTTCGAGTTCGATGGTGCCTTTGGAGGTTTCCATCACGATTTTTACTGGTTTGGCGTCACTCACGGTTTGGGCGGGGGTTGTTCCGGTCAGACCGGCAAACGTGATCACGAAGGCGGCAAGAGTCGGGGCAATTGATTTCATAGTTGGGGTTGGTAAGGGAGGCGAATGAGCCACGCTGCGCCTGATATGCAACGATCAAAATCGTCCGGCGGACTCCTGTTGTTGTGCATTGCCCCCTGAAAAACACTCGACCCGGAGGAACCCAACCAAAATTCCTCCGGGCCTTTAGGTGACCAGAGAGACTCCAACCATGAAGCGACTCTCTAGCTCGTTGTGTGTTTCCCCAGGCGAACCTGGGAAATTGTATGAAGCATGAACCCCAACCGAGTTCTTGATAGAGCAGCCTGCGGGCCAACTTTGGCGGTGAAATGCAGAAATTTGCACTCAGGGCGATAATTCGCCGCCGGAGAGGGCTTTGAGCACATCGGCCAGCGGCAAGTACAGCGCGGCATTGAAGACGAGCGCACTGGCCACCATGAGTAATAACGTCAACAAGGCGGTGGCCCACACCTGCCGCGCACGTTTGAGCACGAAGATGAGGACCACTGACAGCACGGCGAGCAACCAGACCAGCACCAGCAGCGCGAACGCATGATCTATCACCAGCAACGTGAGAATCGGCAGCTTTTGCTTGGAACCCAGCATGTCCTCAAAGATGGTGGCCAATCGCGGCGCGGACAGCAGGGCGGTGGTACAGAAGAACAGCGGCAGGATGTGCAGCACCACAAGAATGCAGCGGATGCCAAACGACCATTCTTTGATTTCGGCATGCTGCTGTGCGTTCTCGTTTAAGCTGGTGCCACTGGTGTCATAGGGGTTCATGATATGCCCTTAGCAGAAGTGTCGCACGGATGTCGCGTCTAAACTTTGGCGAGCGGCCTCACTTCGGCAACACGCGGACGATGAAGGCTTTCTTCTGACCGAAGTACTTCGCGGCGATGCGCTGGAGGTCTTTGGCGGAGATGCCATTCATGATAGCGGGTAGCTTTTGGAAGTGGTCCCAGCCGAGGCCGTTGATCTCGTTCCAGGCGCAGATGTCGGCCATGCCGGGATTGCCCTGCTGGCTGCGCAGCCAGGAGGAACGCCAGGTGACGCGGGCGCGGTCGATTTCATCGGCGGTGAGGCCCTTGGCGGCGAGATCGTTGATCTGGGCCATGAGTTCGCGCTCGGCCAGCTCGACTTTGGCGGGATCGGTGCCGAGGTAGAAATAGAACGCCCCAGCACCCATGGCGGCGAAGTTTTGCGCGCCGACGTAGTAGGCGAGGCCCAGTTCCTCGCGGATGCGGTTGAACAAGCGGCTGCCCATGTCGCTGCAGGCTTCATCAATGAGATTGAGCGCATGCACATCGCGGTCCTCAAGGCCGACGCTGCGGAAGCCGACGACGATGACGGCCTGTTCTTTGTCGAGCTTCTCGTTCCATGCGGCGGGCTTGGAGCTGGCGTGGTAGTCGCGGCCCAGTGCGATCTGCCGATTGCCCTGCGGGAGTTTGGCGAAGGCTTTTTCGACCTGCTTTTTGATCTCAGCGGCCTGCACGTCGCCGAACACGGAGATGACGCCGTTGCCGGTGGCAAAGCTGGCGCGCAGCATGGCGCGGCAGTCGTTCAGTTTTAAGGCGGTGACGGTGTCGGTGTTGCCGAGCGCGGTGCGGTGGAAGGGCTGGCCGGCGAAGATCTCGCGGCGGGCCTTGCGCATGGCGACGGTGAGCGGGTCTTCCTGCTCCTCGATGATGCTGGCGATCTGGCGCTTCTTCACATCGGCGAGCTGGGCTTGCGGCAGGGTGGGATGCAGGATTAAATCGGCCAGCAGGTCAAGCGCGGTGGTTTCATCCCCACGCATGACATCCGCACCGAGCACGAAGCGGTGCGCATCAGCGGTGCATTGCAGGCTGCCGCCGCGATTTTCGAGTTCGGCGGCGATCTGCGCTGCGGCACGGCGTTTGGTGCCCTTGAGCAGCATCTGCGCGGAAATCTGCGTCACCCCGGCGGTGAGATCGGTCTCGGCGAGCACGCCGGCGAGGAAGTTCGTGCGCACGCTGACCAGTGGGAGACGCGGATTTTCTCCCACGAGGAGAACGAGGCCGTTTTTCAGCGTGAAGCGTTGGATGGCGGTGCCTGCGTTTCCGGTGGTAGCGACTGTGGCGGTGGATTTTTCCACCTCGGGGCCGACGAGGACGGTGCTGAAGTCTGACGGCGGCAAATAAGTGCGCGCGGCCTCACGAATGGCATCCGGTGTCAATGCGCTGACGGCGGCGAAGAAACGCTGCGAATGATCGAGCGAGCCGGACAGCAGCCAGCCACCAGCGAGCGAGCTGGCTTGGCCTTTCACGCTGCTGAGCGTGCGCAATTGGCCGCTGAGCGTGGCGCGCACGGCCTTGTCGAGTTCTGCCCGCGTGGGGCCGGATTTTTGCATCCGTGTGATGACCTCGCGCATGCCTGCGCGTAGCTTGTCGGCATCGGCGGGATTGCATTCGGCCTCGATGGTGAAGAGTCCGCACTCAGGCGCACACCAAGCTCCAGCCCAAACGTAATGCGCGAGGGCACGTTTTTCCCGCAGCTCCTGATACAGCCGTGAGCTGCGACCAGCTCCGAGCAGGAAACCGAGCACGTCGAGCGCGGGCTTGTCGGCGTGGCTCTCGCCGGGAATCTGCCAGCCCAGCGCGATGCGCGTGAGGTCGGTGGCGAAGTTTTTCGCGGCGAAGCGTGCGCCCTGCTGGCGCGGCTCGTGAGGAAGCTGCACGGGGTCGAAGGCGCGGCGTTTCCAGTCGCCAAACAGGCCGTGCACGCTTTTCTGCACGGCGGCGGCATCCACCGCACCGGTGATGACGATGAAGCAGTTGTTCGGCACATAATGCCGCTGCACAAAGCCGACGACATCGGCGCGGGTGATTTGATCAAAGACCTCGCGATGACCGATGATGGGATGACGCAGCGGATGCTGCCGAAACGCGGTGGCCTGCAGCAGATGCTGGATGGTGCCGCCAGGATCATCGTGATCCATGGCCATTTCACGCCGGATGACATCCTTTTCGCGGGCGAGCTCGTCCTTGTCGAACTTCGAGCGGCGGATCATGTCCGCGAGGATGTCGAGGTAACCGTTCGTGTGCTCCGCGAGGCCGTCGATCCAGTACACGGTGCGGTTGAAGGACGTGTAGGCATTCACTTGGCCGCCGAGCGCCTGGATGCCTTGCGAAATTTGCGCCGGGGTGCGTTTGTCCGTGCCTTTGAAGAGCATGTGCTCCACGCAATGCGCGATGCCCGCCCCGCTGTGCTCCGCCTCGTGCAAACTGCCCGCTTTGATCCACACCTGCACGCTGACCAGCGGATGCGCCTGATCCTCCCGCACGATGAGCTCCAGCCCGTTCGGCAAGGTGCTCACCGTGGCGTCCATGGGAGGGATGGTAAGGGCGGCGGATTTAGAAGGCGGAGAAAGGTGGCGTGGGGTCATGGGCGGCAGGTTACATGGCGCGGGATGGGGCTTGGGCAAGGCGGAGAGATTTATTGAAAGCCTTTTCGGAACGGTTAGGGTGGGGCCATGTCAGCAGCCACTCTGCCAGCGCCCAAGGTGAAAGCGCGTCGTACCCAACCGGCCACACGTCGTGGCGGTCAGGTGGCGTTGAGTTTTCCGAAATCTTCACCGGGGCAGACGATCATGGTCGGTCTCGGTGACTGGGACAGCTATCTCAATCTGGACCTGCTGTGCGAAAAGCGCGGCATGCGGGTGCGCTTCTACCGAGGAATCATCGAAATCATGAGTATCTCCTTTCCCCACGAGTCGCTGAAATTTGCCATCGGTCGCATGGTCACGGCATGGTGTGACAGCCAGGGGATCGACTACAACGCCTGGGGCAGCACGACGCAGCGGGTGGAGGGCGTGATGGGCGGGGAGCCAGATGACTCGTTCAGTTTTGGCGAGCAGATGAAATCACAGCCGGATTTGTTCATCGAGGTGGCGCTGAGTTCAGGCGGCATCGACAAGCTGGAGTTCTGGAGTGAAATCAAGGCCGCCGAAGTCTGGATCTGGCAGAACAAGAAGCTGCATGCCTTTGTGCTGAGTGGTGGCGGTTACCAGCCGGTGACACAGAGCAAGGTGCTGCCGGGCATTGATTTGAAGCTGATCGAGGAGCTTGCGGAGGAAAAGCCGCATTCGAAGGCGATCCGCACGTTTCAGCAGCGCTGTGCCCGCAGCGGCAAATAAGCTCACGCCACGGCCTGCTGCGAGGAAGGGAGAAACGGCTCGGTGAAGGCGGTGGAGAAATCGTAGCCGCCGCCGAAGTCGGCGAGGCTGTCGCCGTCGTTTCTGCCAAAGTAGCCGACGCCGATGAGGTTGTACACGATGTTGCCGACATCTTCACCGCATTGCAGGCCCCATTGGTCAAGGATGAGCGTGGACATGGGGCCGTACTCGGCGAGAACGTGATCGCGGAAGCCCGCCAACAGCTCCTGGCCGCTCACATGCTGGTCGTCGGCGTTTTCATCGCGAAATTGTTTCGAGGCGGCATGCAGCGCATCGCGCACCAGTTCGTAGGCAGCGGGATGGTAGCGCGGGTCTTTTTGCAGCGAGTGCCGGACGGCCTCGACAAAGCTGATGGCGTTCATGGGCGTGCGGAAAGTGGGCGGGGGACGCGCATGGTGAATGCAGGGATCAGGCGCGGGCAGTGGCTTCTTGCAGCACGGCCTCAAAGCGCTCCGCCATGCGGGTGGCGCTGAACTCCTGGCGGACTTTTGTCATGCCGTTTTTCGACATCTTTTCGCGCAGCTCGTCGTCGTTGAGCAGGGATTCGAGGGCGTCGGCGAGCGCCTTGGCATCGTCGGGCTTGCATAGCATGCCGCCCTCGGTGGCGGCGATGAGTTCAGGGAAGGCTCCATGCTCCGGCTGCACCACGGGCACCCCGCTGGCGGCGGCTTCGATGACGTAAAGGCCAAAGGCCTCGCCATAAGTGGCTGGCACGCTGAAGACGGTGAGGTCGTGGAAGAAATGCACCTTGTCTTTGAAGCTGACATTGGGATGCCACTCGACACGCTTGTTCAGCCCGGCGGCCTTGAGCTTGTCCTCCAGGCTGCGGACGTATTTTTCATCCATGGGTGTCTTCGCACCGCCGATGCGCAGCTTCACGCGCGGGACGGTGCCGCGTTTTGCCAGATCAATGAAGGCGTCCACCAGCGTGGTGAGGCCCTTGCCGTGGATCATGCGGGCGAAGTAGCCGATGGTCGGCCAGTTCGGGTCGGGCGAGGTGGTGGTGAAGCTGGTGGCGTCGATGCCGTTGGGAATGATTTTGATCTGGTCAGGCGTGGCCGCGAGCCGCGGGCTCATGAGATCGGTGTAGAACTGGCTGGGGGCGATGAAATGGCGGATGCTGCGTGCATTCGCACGCATGGCCTCCCAGCATTGCTCGCGATACGGATCTGGCAGCGTGTCGAGAAAGCTGTCCTCGCCCTGCAACGAGCAGACGACGGGGATACCGAGCTCTTTTTCAATCGTAGGCGCGAGGCCGGTGAGCAGACTGTTGGACAGGGAGATCACGTCAAACTTGCCGTGACCGCGAATCCACTCGATGAGCTTCTGCCACTCGCCCCACTGGCGCCCTTCAGTGCCCAGCAGGCTGCCGAGTGTCATTTCGCCGAGCGACCTCGCGCTGGTCATGCCCATGCGTTTCGCCGCTGCGCGCAGCTTGTCTGGCGTGTTGAGCCAGCGATGCACGAACCTCGGCAATCGGTGAAACCAGGTGAACTTCTGCTGCAAAAACAACGAGATGCCGCCGATCTGCACCGGCAGCTCCTGCGTGCCGAATTCACGATCGGTGACCAGCGGCAGATAGAGCGGTGCCATCAGCGCATCGTGGCCACGCACTCGCAGCGCCTTGATCAGTGCATGGTCACGCAGGCAGCTTCCGCAGTGGAAATTGCCGGTGCCTGGAGTCAGGTGAAGGATGCGCATGCTAGCTTGGCATTACGTCTCGGTCAGCCCGCGAGCCATCACGACTTTACCAGTGCGGACGGTTTCGATGATTTCGAACTTGGTGAGCAGGCGCACGGCGGCGTCGAGCTTGTCGGTGTTGCCGCTGATGAGGGCGATGAGGCTGTCTTCCTGGAGATCGACGGTCTTGCCGTTGTAGTGCTCGATGATCTGGAGGATCTCCGTGCGCTGCTCGGCGCTAGCGGCGACCTTGATGAGCACCATTTCTTTGGCGACGGCGTCGCGGTCGGTGTGCTCGATGCAGTGGATGACGTCGATGAGCTTGTTCACCTGCATGATGATCTGGTGCAGGCCTTCAGGATGACCGCTGATGCCGATGGTCATGCGGCTGAAGCGTGGATCACGTGTCTGCGAAACGACGAGGGACTCGATGTTGAACCCACGACGGCTGAACACGGCGCAGATGCGGCCGAGGACGCCGGGCTGGTTGTTCACCATGACGCTGAGCGTGTGAATGTTGATGATGTCAGCCTGCGGGGCGGGCTTTTTGTCGGTGGTGGCAGGGATGCGTTCGCTCATGGTGTTGCGTGGGGTTAATTAAAGAGGGTGCTGCTCTCGGCGAGGCGTTGCTCGGCGATCTGGATGTAGGCGGGATCGCGCTCGATGCCGATCCATTTGCGATTGAGGTTTTTGGCGGCAGCGGCGGTGGTGCCGGAGCCGAGAAAGGGATCAAGGACAAGATCGCCCTCATCGGAGGCGCAGGCGACGAGTTTTTCGATGAGATCGAGCGGCTTCTGCGAAGGATGACCGCACTTTTCCTTCGAGATGCCTTTTAAGCTGGGCACGCGCAGGATGTTCGTGGCGAATTTGCCGGCTTCGAGGTGCGCCTTGCGAGCGTCCATGTCCTTGTAGCGCTTGTCTTTGAGATACACCTCGATGGTTCTGGCATCGTAGGGGATGCGCACGGCGTCTTTGTTGAACTTCACTTTGTCGCTCTTTCGCAGGACGAGAACCATCTCGTACTGCGGCGTGAAGCTGTCCCGCCGCTCGTCATAGCCCACCGCACGATCCCAGATGATGAGATCGTGAAACTGGTGCTGCATGGAGAGTCGGGACATGAGATGGAGAAAGGCGTGCTCGCGTTTGCCTAGCTGGCCGAAGATGAAGCAGAGGCCGTCATCGCGTAGGACGCGCATGGCTTCAGTGGCCCACGCCTCGCACCAGGCGAGGTAGTCGGCGGCAGTTTTCCATTGGGTGTCCCAGGCTTCATTTTCGAGCACGTTGAAGTAAGGCGGATCGGCGATGATGGCTTGGACGACGGCAGCAGGGAGCTTCTGAAGCTCCTGCAGGGCGTCGCCTTGGATGATGCGGTTGGTTTTCATGCAGTAGTGCAAGCTTCTGGTTTGTTGGGTGCAACCGGGACGGTTGCACTACTCACGTCGATCCTGTCGGCTTCTCCATTTTGGTTTTCGGCGCTTCGGTGAGCATGTCTTCGAGCGCGGCACCGGCGGGGATCATCGGGAAGACGTT
>JBDNIB010000472.1:0-2619 GCA_041688535.1 Prosthecobacter sp. | reverse complement strand
TTGGCCGTCAAAAAGGCTGCCCTTAAAAAGCCGGTAAAAAAAGTCAGCGCGCCCAAGCCTGCGGCCAAAAAAACCGTGGCGGCGAAGCCCGCAGCCAAACCAGCGCCCGCCAAGTCCAGCCCCGTTCAGACGAAAGCCGAGGCTCAAGCACCTGCGTCCAAGGCTACACCTGTTGCCACCAAGGCGAGCAAGACCACTGCCGCGCCTGCACCCGTCACTGTCGAGGCTCCACCTGCAAAAAAGACTCCGGCGCAGCCCCTGCCCGCCGCCGGCCCCACGAAGTCTGGCGCACTTTTCTACGACTCCCACATGCACACGCCCTTGTGCAAGCATGCCTGGGGCGAACCGGAGGAATATGCGCAGCAAGCTGTCAAAGCCGGCCTCAAAGGCATCATCTTCACCTGCCACTGCCCCATGCCCGACGGCTTTTGGCCCACCGTGCGCATGTCGAACAGTGAGTTTGACCTCTACGTCGCATTGGTTCAGCGCGCCGCCGACGCCTTCAAGGGCAAGCTCGACATCCGCCTCGGCATTGAAAGTGAATACTACCCCGGCTGTGAAGAGTGGATCACCCAGCTCCACCAGCGGGCCGACTTCCACTACGTCCTCGGTGCCGTTCACTGGCAGGCCAAAGAGTACCTCAACAAATACGAGATCGGCACCATCGAAAACTTCCGCCGCACCTACTTCGATCATCTGGCAAAATCCGCCGAATCCGGTCTCTATGACTGCATCGCGCACCCCGATCTGGTGAAAAACTACCACCCGGACTCCTGGTGCTTCGCCATTGTCAAAAACACCGTCACCACCGCGCTGGACCGCATCGCCGCCACCGGTGTCGCCATGGAGTTGAACACCTCGGGCCTCAATAAGAGCTACTCCGAGATGAACCCCGGCCTCGAAATGCTGCGCATGATGGCTGACCGCAAAATCCCCATCGTCATCGGCTCGGACGCACATCGTTCCGTCCGTGTCGGCGAGCAGTTCGTCACCGCGCTCAACCACCTGGCCGAGGTCGGCTACGAGAAAGTCAGCTACTTCCTCAACCGCCAGCGCATCGACCTCAAAGTCTCCGAAGTCCTCGCCAGCTTGAAAAAAGCCGCCGACCACAACGCCTGATCATTTCATGGTTCGCACAGGCATCGGTTACGACGTTCACCCTTTTGCAGATGGTCGCCTGCTTGTGCTCGGCGGCGTCACCATTCCGCATTCTCGCGGCCTCAAAGGCCACTCGGACGCCGATGTGCTCTGCCACGCCATTGCCGACGCCGTTCTCGGTGCTCTCGGCGAGCCCGACATCGGCTACTGGTTCCCGCCCAGCGATCCCAGCATCGAAGGCATCAGCAGTCTGAAAATTCTCGAAAGGTGCGCCCAAATCGCCGCTGACAAAGACATGCGTATTGAAAACGTGGATTCCTCGCTCATTGCCGAAGCTCCGCGTGTCATGCCGCACGCGGCCGCGATGAAAAAGCATATTGCCACCGCTCTCGGCATTCAACCCGACCAAGTCGGCGTCGAAGCCACCACCAACGAACGCCTCGGCTTCGTCGGCCGCGAGGAAGGCATCGCCGCGATGGCGGTGGCCTGCGTGAGCCGGAAGTAATTCGACGGAAAGAACCGTCGTTGCGTTCCCGTGTTCACCACGCATTCTGCGCCCGTTTGTCATTCGTCATTCTGATGTCATCATTCCTCCCCACCCCATGTCCGATTCTGCCTCCGCCGCTGCCTTCGTTTCCGGTTACAACAAGCTCAAAGCCGCCCTCGGCAGGCGCATCGTCGGCCAGGAGGCGGTGATTGAGCAGGTCTTCATCGCCATCGCAGCCGGTGGTCATAGCCTGCTCGAAGGCGTACCGGGGCTGGCGAAAACCTTGCTCGTCAAATCGTTCGCCGACGCGATGCACCTCACTTTCGGCCGCATCCAGTTCACGCCCGACCTCATGCCTGCCGACATCACCGGCACGGAGATCATTCAGGAGGACTCCGAAACCGGACGCCGCAAGCTCACCTTCCAGCCAGGCCCGATTTTCTCGCAAATCATCCTCGCCGACGAAATCAACCGCACGCCGCCAAAAACGCAGGCCGCGCTGCTGGAGGCAATGCAGGAAAAGCACGTCACCGTCGGCCAGGAAACCTTTGAACTGCCAAAGCCCTTCTTCGTGCTCGCCACGCAGAACCCCATCGAGCAGGAAGGCACCTATCCGCTGCCCGAGGCACAAAAAGACCGTTTCCTATTTCTCATCAAAGTGGATTACCCTACGCGCGATGACGAACGCGAGATCATCAACCGCACCACTGGCGGTGAAACACAGGAAATCGAAGCCGTCATCACCGCCGAAGAGTTGCAGGCCGCCCAGCAGCTCGCCCGCAAAGTTCCCGTGCCCGATCATGTGCTCGATTTCGTGCTCGACCTCGTCCGTTCCACCCGCCCGAACGAACCCGGAGCCTCCAATTATGTGAAGGAGATGCTCAGTTGGGGCGCTGGGCCGCGTGCCAGCCAGATGCTCGTCCTCGCCGGCAAAGTCCGCGCCCTGCTGCAAGGCCGCACGCACGTAACCACGGATGACATCGAAGCCCTCGCCCCCCCTGCCCTGCGCCATCGTCTCGTCCCCACCTTCCACG
>JBDNIB010000471.1:0-23266 GCA_041688535.1 Prosthecobacter sp. | reverse complement strand
GCTCATTCTCAAAAATCTCGACCTGCGCCAGAAGCTTGATGAATGGCTCTTCGGCAGCATCATCGGTATGGCCGATTCCGACCTGTGGATCGCCTTTGGCATCAGCGCCGTGGCCGTCATCACCCTCACCACATTGCAGCGGCCCCTGCTCATCTACATGTTCGAGCCCAACATCGCCGCCAGCCTCGGCGTGCCTGTGCGTTTTCTGAACTACGCCACCTTCGGCGTCACCATCCTCGTGCTCGTGTCATCGCTGCAAGCCGTCGGCTGCATCCTCAGCGTCGGCCTCATGGTCGCCCCCGCCGCCACCGTGTACCTGCTCACCAACAACGCCCGCACCCTGTTCTGGGGCGGCGGCATCCTCGGCGCGCTGGGCTCCGTGATCGCCTTCTTCCTGTCGTATCCACTCGGCTGGAGCGTCAGCGCCACCATCATCGTCGTCCTCGGCACCTTTTTCCTCCTCGCCTACATCTTCAGTCCGAAATACGGCCTGTTCAGCAAGCGGCGCGGAGTGGCGTAGCCCTCCACTGAATTTTTCCGCAGAGGGGTAAAGAGGCGGAGGCAGCAGAGAATGAAAAACTCTGCCCTCTCTGCTCCTTTGCCCCTCTGCGGCAAAAATCGAACGTGAAAAACGCAGGCTGGCAGCTCACTTCAAGGCTGCCTCAATCGCCGCAAGCAGCTCCGGCGCATCCGGTTCCACGTCGGAGCCGAAGTGCTGCAAGACCTTGCCGTCCTTGCCGATGAGGAATTTTTCAAAGTTCCAGCCGACTTCAGCTTCAGCGGCGGCTTGCAGGGCGGCGTAGAGCGGATGTTTAGCATCGCCTTTGATCGCCACCTTCGCGAACATCGGAAAAGTCACCTTGTAGTTCTCAGTACAGAACGCCTTGATCTGCGCCTCGCTGCCCGGCTCTTGGCCACCGAAATCGTTACAGGGAAACCCGAGCACCACGACGTCCTTGCCGCCCATCTTCTCATGCAACGCCTGCATGCCAGCATACTGCCCGGTGTAGCCGCACTCGGAGGCCACATTGACGATGAGCAGCACCTTGCCCGCATAGGCTTTGAGTGTGGTGTCTTTGCCGTCGATATCTTTGACCGCGATGTCACTCACGTTGGTGTCGGCGGCGATAGCGATGGAGGACATGAGAAGGGAGAGGAGGAGGGTTTTCATGGTGGTACAGGGTTACGAAACAGAACAACCACGGAATACACTGAATACACGGAACCAGAAGTTCTGAATTCCGTGTATTCCGTGGTTGAAATCATTCTACCATGCTGAGGAAGATGTCCTCCAGCCGCTGGCCGCGTTGTTCATGCCGCGCGCGCAGTTCTTCCAGCGTGCCGAGGGCGATGAGTTTGCCGTGGTGGATGATGCCGATGCGGTCGGCGAGTTCTTCCGCGATGTTCAAGAGATGCGTGCTCATCAACACGGTGGTGCCAGCCTGGCTGCGTTCTTTGATCTCGCGTTTCACCGTCCGGGCGTGGATGGGGTCTAGACCGACCATTGGCTCGTCGATCACGAAGACCTTCGGGTCGTGCAATAGCGCACTGGCGATGGCGAGGCGCTGCCGCGTGCCGTGGCTGAGGTTTTCGATGCGCTGGCGGGTGCAGTCATGCAGCGCAAACTTCGTGAACAGCGCGTTCGTCTGCGCGGCGGCGTGATCGCGGTCCATCTCAAACAATTCCGCGATGAACTCCATGAACTCGACGGGCGTGAGCTTCTCATAAAATACCGCCACATCCGGCACATAACCGAGCAGTGCCTTCGCCAGCAGCGGCTCCTCCTGAATGTCATGCCCGCAGAGCCGCACCCGCCCGGCGTCGGGCTTCATCAAGCCGGTGAGCAGCTTCATCGCCGTCGTTTTGCCCGCACCGTTCGGGCCGAGGAAGGCAAACAACTCGCCAGGCTGGATGCACAGGTTCAAACCGTCGAGCGCCCGCAGGTCGCCGTAGTTCATGGTGAGGTTTTCGATTTCGATCATGCGTGCGGCGGGTTCAAATCAAGGCGTGCTGGTCTGTAGGCCGTGAATCAGCGGCTCCAGCAGCGCATAACCGTCCGGCAGGTCGATACGCGCCAGTTCACCGGCCTCAGTGAAGATCATTTTGACCTCATCCTGTCCTAGAATCGGCAGCACGAGCACGAAACACTTCCGCTCCCGCCCGGCGAGCAGCAACAGGCCCTCGCGGGCTTGCAGTTGCGTGCCACTGGCGGTGTTGGGGGCCGCCTTCCTGCCACTGAGCGCTGAGAACAGCGACAAGACGCCGTCGGAGCCGAGGCTCATGAGGTTCTTCACATCCTGCGAGTTCATCATCACCCGCTCGCCCTGCTGCACCAGCAGCTCTGGAGTCGGCTGCTTTTCATCCCAGGACAATTTCAGGCTCACATCGCGGGCCGGAAACCGCGCCGCCAGCGTCAGTTGCTGCCAGCGCTCGGCATCGGCGAGGACACAGGACGCGCTCCAGCTCGCCTAGACGTGCCGCCCTTCCTGCGCCCCCTCCTCCCGCTCCACTACGCCATGTGCGAGCACGTCATACACCGTCTTCGAATCCGGTCGGATGCGGCGGTTGATTTGAAAAGTGGCACGGCCGATTTTTTCGCGGTGATGATACAAATGCAGCGTGCTGCCAAACGCCGCCGACTGGCGCAGGAACAGATCCAGCACGACCCGTGGCGGCACCTGCGCAAAACGGGACGCCTCGGGGTAATAAACATCACGCACCAGCAGCCCGGACATTACCGCCCAGAAAAGCACCACCAGAATTGCCGCCATGCGCCAGATCATTGCGTCAGTTTTGTCAGGAAACGACTGCTGTGGCAAGCACGGCGGCATTTCGGCGCAAAACTTTCTCGCCAGCACTGCCATCTTTTGTCACGATGGCCACATGCGCCCCTTGCTCGCCCTTTTCCTCGCCACGCTCGCTGTTTCTGCCGCTGATCAACGCCCGCCGAATGTCGTGCTCATTCTCGTCGATGATCTCGGCTACGCCGACACCGGCTGCTTTGGCAACACCGCGATCAAGACACCGCACATCGACCGCATGGCGGCGGGGGGGATGAAGTTCACCAGCTTTTATGTGGCGCAGGCGGTGTGCAGCGCCTCACGCGCGGCCTTGCTCACCGGCTGCTACGCGAACCGCGTCGGCATGCAGGGGGCGCTCAATCACACCAGCAAAGAGGGGCTGCATCCCGATGAACTGCTGCTCTCCGAGGTGTGCAAAGCACAGGGCTACGCCACCAGCGCTTACGGCAAATGGCATCTCGGCACCGATTTGATGTTCAATCCGCTGCGGCATGGCTTCGATGAATTTCTCGGCATCCCCTACTCGAACGACAACAGCAAGTTCCACCCCTCGCTGGCCAAGGAGATGCCGCCGCTGCCGTTTTATGATGGCCTGAAAGTCATCGAAACAGACCCCGATCAGAGCCAGTTCACCCGCCGCTTCACCGAGCGTGCGACGAGCTTTATCGAGCGCAACAAAGCACGCCCCTTCTTCCTCTATGTGCCGCATGTGATGCCCCATGTGCCGATCTTTGCCTCCGCCGCCTTCCGTGGCAAATCCGCCACCGGTTTGTATGGAGATGTCTTGGAGGAGATCGACTGGTCCGTGGGCCAGATCATGGACGCGATCAAACGCTGCGGCATTGAGCGCGAGACGCTGGTGATCTTCTTCTCCGACAACGGCCCCTTCCTCAGCTACGGCAATCATGCCGGCAGTGCGAAACCGCTGCGCGAAGGCAAGCTGACCACCTTTGAAGGCGGCGTGCGCGTGCCCTTCATCGCCCGCTGGCCGGGACATGTGCCGAAAGGCACGGTCTGCGATGAACCCGTGATGGAAATCGACCTGCTGCCAACGATTGCCGGATTGATCGGCGGCAAGCTCTCCGACCGCAAGATCGACGGCAAGGATATGCGCGACCTGCTGGAAGGCAAACCTGGCGCGAAGTCACCGCATGAGGCGCTCATCTTTTACGGCGGTAGCGAGCTGCAGGCCGTGCGCAGCGGCGACTGGAAGCTGCACTTTGCGCACAGTTACATCACCGTGGACGGCCCGCCCGGCCGCGATGGCAAGCCCGCGCGCTTTGGCGAGATGAAACCGAAGTCCATCACGCAAAGTGGCATCGACGGCATCGCCTCGCGGCATGGCTATCGCGTGGAGAAGACCCCGCTGGCCTTGTTCAATCTCAAGGACGATCCCGGCGAGGCGCATGACGTGGCGCAGGTGCATCCCGAGATCGTCGAGCGGCTCAAGAAGCTCGCAGAGCCGACGCGCAAGGAATTGGGTGATGACTTGATGAAGATCAAAGGGACGGAGAACCGCCCGCTCGGCATGGCGAAGTAGGAGAAGGATCAGCGCTCTGCGCGTTCGCGTTCGCGTGCGATGGCCGCGCGGATCTTCTCCATGCGATTCTCGGGGTTCGGGTGCGAGCTCATGAACTCGGCACCGCCGCGTCCACCACTTGCTTCCGCGAGGATTTCCATCACGCCGATGAGCGCCTCGGGATTGTAACCGGCCTGGATCAAAAAGCGCACGCCGAGCGCGTCGGATTCGAGCTCGTCCTCGCGGCTGAAGGTCATCACCCGCCATTGCGCGACCATGTTGGCGACGTACGCACCAGTGTTGTTCTGCCCGTCCGAGAGCAGCATTCCCGCCCCCTGCGCCAGCCCGCTCCACAATCCCGAATTGGCCATCTGCTCGTTCGAATGACGGCCCACGACATGGCCCATCTCATGGCCTAGCACGCCAGCGAGCTGGTCCTCCGATTTCAACCGGCGAAACAACGCCTCGGTGATGAAAATCTGCCCGCCGGGCAGCGCGAAGGCGTTCACAGTCTGCGCGTCGCCCAGCAGATGAAATTTGAACTGGTAGGTGGTCTGCTGTGCCGCTGTGGAGGCGATCAAACGTGCGCCCACTTTTTCCACCAGCGCACGACCTGCGGCGTCACGCGAGAGGCCGCCCATCTCGCGGATCATCTGCGGCGCAGATTGCAGCCCGAGGGCGATCTCCTCCTGCGGCGTCGCCAGCTTGAGTTTTTGCGTGCGCCCGGTGAACTCGTTCTCATAGGTCGTCGTGCCAAACTGGTGATAGAGCAATGTGCCACCAATGACCAGCAGTCCGATGACGATGCGGGGATTGCAGCCGCTACCACTGCGGCCGCGTGAGTTGCCGAAAACAGAGAGGCGCGAGGCACCCAGGAGACGTTGCAGCGTGTGGAGCATGGGATTGATTATACCGCAGGGAAAAATCTTGAGCCAGCGTCAATTTTGCGGCATGGCAGACCATGTCGTTGTTTCAGGAGCAGGATCAATCAGTGGATTGGGGCCGCAAAGGCTCCCAGGCAGTCGTCACCCTGGCGTGTTTGTTTGTCGTGCTCACCGGCATGAAGGTCGCCGCCAATGTGCTGGTACCCATCGTCTATGCCTTCTTCCTCGCCGTGCTGAGCTATCCCATGGTGCGCTGGATGCGGCGGCACCGCGTACCTGCCGTTCTGGCGCTGGGCATCACCATGCTGGTCAATCTCGGCGTGCTGGCCGGCTTGATCACGGTGGGCGTGCGCCTGCTGATCAGTTTCTGGGCGGATCTGCCGCGTTATTTACGCGGGTTGGAGAAGTACTCCAATGATGTCGCGGCATGGCTCGAAGCCAATGGCATTGAAGGAGCCAAGACCATGGTCGGCGGTATTTTTGACTGGAACACGCTCATCGGTTACGCCACCAAACAGGATGTGATGAGCAATCTCGGCGGCTTTTTGGGCAGCACCTTCGGCACTCTGGCGACGCTCCTGGCCAGCCTCATCATGGTGTTGATCGTGATGATGTTCATCCTCATGGAGGCACGCGGCACCCAGAGCCGTCTGCAGGCAGTGCGGCTCTCTGGCGGACCCGATCTCACCGGACTGATGCGCAGCGCCAGCGACATTCAAAAATACCTGGGCGTCAAAACGCTCATCAGCGCGCTGACCGGGCTGCTCGCTGGCTTCTGGTGCTGGTTCTTCGACCTGCACTATCCGCTGCTCTGGGCGCTGATCGCCTTCCTCTTCAATTACATTCCCGCCATTGGCAGCACGGCGGCCTCCCTGCCCGCCATCGCGGAGGCGCTGGTGCAGCATGGCCCGGCCACGGCCATCTTCGTCGCCATCGGCTACGGCGGCATCAATTTCTGCCTCGATAACTTCGTGCAGCCGACCCTGCTGGGAAATCGCTTCGGCATCTCACCACTCGTCGTCATTCTCTCCGTCATCTTCTGGGGCTGGCTCTGGGGTCCGCTGGGCATGTTTCTGGCCGTGCCGCTCACGATGGTGCTCAAGGTGCTGCTGGACAACAATGCCGAGTTCAAATGGATCTCCGTGGCGATGGCGAAGAAAAAAGTGCGCCATGGCGAGGTGGAGGTGGCGGGATACGATCTGCATCTCAACGAAGGCGAAACCATCGGCGGCGGCGCCGCTACGGAAACGCCCATCCACAAGTGACGCAAGGGCGCAGCAGGGCCGCACTTCTGCGCCATCGTGCCACAAAGCGCATCGGCTGCCCGTTGAGTCTTCAAAACACGCCGTAGCCTCGACAAATGAGGCGTAGCGCCATCCGCGAGTGCTGTGGCATGGTTCCAGCAAGAGAATTTGAGAAACCACCCTGCTCCCACCCACCGTGTCCCCCGAAAAATTCACCGTCAAACTGCAGGAGGCCTTCAATGCCTCGCAGTCCGTCGCCACGCGGCATGAGCATCAGGAATTGAAGCCCGCGCATCTCCTCCTCGCCCTGCTCGAACAGGAAGGCGGCATTGCCACGCCGCTGTTTGAAAAGGCGGCGGTGAATCCGGCGGCGGCGCAGGGTCTGAAGCCCGCTGTGGAAGCTTTGCTCACCCGGCAGCCCAAGGTCAGCGGCAGCACCAGCGGTCTGCATCTTTCGAATGAGATGCGCGAACTCATGACGAAGGCCGAGGACGAGCAAAAGAAGCTCAAGGACGAGTACCTGAGCGTCGAGCACGTCATCCTCGCGCTGTTCAAGACGAAGACCGAACTCTCCGATCTGCTCAAGCAGGCCGGTTTGACCTATGACACCGTTTCCAAGGCTCTCACCGCCGTGCGTGGATCGCAGCGCGTGGTGGATCAGGACCCGGAAGGCAAATACCAGACGCTGGAGAAATACGGCACTGACCTCACCGCCCGCGCGAAGGCGGGTAAGATCGATCCTGTCATCGGTCGCGATGAAGAAATCCGCCGTGTCATGCAGGTGCTCAGCCGCCGCACCAAGAACAACCCCGTGCTCATCGGCGAACCCGGCGTGGGCAAGACCGCCATCGCGGAAGGCCTTGCGCGACGCATCGTCGCCGGTGACGTGCCAGATTCGCTCAAAGGCAAGAAGCTCATCAGCATGGACCTCGGCGGCATGATGGCCGGCGCGAAATTTCGTGGTGAGTTCGAGGAGCGCCTCAAAGCCTTCCTCAAAGAAGTCACCAGCAGCGATGGCGAGATCATTCTCTTCATCGACGAACTGCACACCATCGTCGGTGCCGGCAAAGGCGAAGGCGCGATGGACGCGGGCAATCTGTTGAAGCCACAGCTCGCCCGTGGCGAACTACGCTGCATCGGTGCGACCACGCTCGACGAGTATCGCAAGCACATCGAAAAAGACCCCGCGTTGGAGCGTCGCTTTCAGCCGGTGAAGGTCGGCGAACCGAGCGTCGAAGACACCATCGCCATTCTGCGCGGCTTGAAGGAGCGCTACGAGGTGCATCACGGCGTGCGCATTCAAGATGGTGCCATCATTGCCGCCGCCACGCTGAGCAATCGCTACATCACCGACCGCTTCCTGCCGGACAAGGCCATCGACCTCGTCGATGAAGCCGCCAGCCGCATCAAGATCGAACTCGACTCCATGCCCACGGAAATCGACGTCATCGAGCGTCAGATCATGCAGGGCGAGATGGAGCGTCAGGCTTTGAAAAAGGAGAAGGACGCCGCCTCCAAAGCCCGCATTGAAAAGCTCGATAAAGAGATCGCTGACCTCAAAGAAAGCTCCTCGGCATTGAAGGCACAGTGGATGAAGGAAAAAGAGTCCGTGCAGGTTGGCCGCAAGATGAAGGAGGAACTCGAAGGCCTGCGCACGGAGCAGGAGCAGGCCCAGCGCCGTGGCGACTTCGGTCGTGCCGGAGAAATCCAATATGGCCTCATCCCCGATCTCGAAAAGAAACTCAGCGAGACCTCCACCGAGAACCACTCCCCGCGCGCAGCACACACCTTGTTGCGCGAAGAAGTCACCGAGGAAGACATCGCCCGCGTCGTCGCCAACTGGACCGGCATTCCCGTCTCACGTTTGCAGGAGGGCGAGCGCGCGAAGCTCGTGAAGATGGAGGACCGCCTCAGCCAGCGCGTCATCGGCCAGAAGGACGCCATCACCGCCGTCAGCAATGCCGTGCGCCGTGCGCGTGCAGGCATTCAGGATGAGAACCGCCCCATCGGCAGCTTCCTCTTCCTCGGCCCCACCGGCGTCGGCAAGACCGAGCTGTGCAAAGCCCTCGCCGAATTCCTCTTCGACGACGACAGCGCCATGACCCGCATCGACATGAGCGAGTACATGGAAAAGCACAGCGTCAGCCGCCTGATCGGTGCGCCCCCCGGCTACGTCGGTTACGAAGAAGGCGGCCAGCTCAGCGAAACCGTGCGCCGCAAACCTTACAGCGTCGTCTTGTTCGACGAGGTCGAAAAAGCGCACCCCGATGTCTTCAATGTGCTGCTGCAGGTGCTCGATGACGGCCGCATCACCGACGGCCAGGGCCGCACGGTCGATTTCAAGAACACGGTCCTCATCATGACCAGCAACATCGGCAGCAACGCCATTCAGGATGTCAGCAATCCCGAGCAGCGCGACGCCTTGGTACGCGACAGCCTCAAGCAGTTCTTCCGCCCCGAGTTCCTCAACCGCATCGACGAGATCGTCATCTTCGACCGCCTTGATGCCGCGCAGCTTGATCAGATCGTCAAAATCCAGCTCCAGCGCGTCATCACCCGCCTCGCCAAGCAAAACATCCACCTCACCGTCACCGACGACACCACCCGCTATCTCGCCGACGCCGGCTTCGATCCCGTCTTCGGCGCGCGTCCGCTCAAACGCGCCATCCAGAAGCACCTCCTCGATCCGCTCAGCCTCGCGGTCCTCGAAGGCGGCTTCAAAGACGGCGACCACATCACCGCGACAATGAAGGACGGGAAGCCGGTGTTTGAGAAGGACTGACCGCTTCCACCGCCAGCACTTGCACGGCTCTCTCGTCTTGTGTTCGGTGCCGTCCTGAATTATTTGATCCGCATGATCGATGACCTTCAGGAACCGCTGCGCCGAAAGGTGGGAGGCAGTCTCGACCGGCTGCCAGTGCTGAAGCGTCTGGAAAAGCTGCGCCAAAGTGCCCGCAGGCTACACACCGCCACTTCCGTTCCCCTCATTCCTGATGGACACGCCGTTCGAAAAACTGTTGGTGCGCCTCGCTGACCACGGGGTGCAGTTCATCGTCGTCGGGGGTGTCGCCGTGGCCCTCCAAGGCTACCTGCGCACCACCGAGGATGTGGACGTGCTGCTGGAGCCCAGTTCTGAAAACGTCACGCGCCTGCTGAATGCCCTGGCCGACTATGGCGAAGGTTTTGCCCGCGAACTCAGCCTCGAAGACTTCACCGATGACGAAGGTGCCATCCGCATCGTAGAAGAAGTCGAGTACTGCCAGATTGATCTCTTCACCCGCATGACCGGGCTGCACTACGCCGATCTGCTTGCCGATGCAGGAACCCTGGATCTCGACGGAAGAGTCATCCGCTTCGCCTCCAAAGCCGCGCTGATACGCCTGAAATCGTCCTCCGTTCGTCAAAAGGATCAGTTGGATGTGATGGCCTTGCAGCGCTTGGCTTCGGGCAAGTAAGCCTCAAACGCGCCATCCAGAAGCACCTCCTCGACCCTCTGAGCCTCGCCGTCCTCGAAGGCGGCTTCAAAGACGGCGACCACATCACCGCGACGATAAAGGACGGGAAGCCTGCGTTTGAGAAGGACTGACGGTATGCCGTCGCTGTTGGATGCTTGCCTTCGGCTGGTTGAGTTGTAGCATCCGGCTATGAGCGTTCTGACTCAGCGTCTGTTCAGCGAGATCGAATCTGCCCCCGAATCGGTGAAGGCGGAGACACTGGATTTTGTGCTGTTTGTAAAAAGCCGCCTCGGCAGCGTGAATGGCGTTGCGGAGGAATCACTCGTGAGGCACACGCCCGGTGTTTGTGGCGGTGATGCCTGCCTTGGAAATTCACGCATCGCAGTCTGGATGCTGGAGGCGGCGCGGCGGAATGGCGTGACGGATGCTGAACTGCTGCAGGATTATCCGAGCCTCAATGCCCGCGACCTCGCGGCGGCATGGACCTATGCGGAAGGTCATGCCGAGGAAATCGAGAGCGCCATCCGCGCTAATCAGGAAGCCTGATGGCCCGCCTTTATTCCAACGAGAATTTTCCACGGCGTGTCGTCGAGGAACTGCGCCATCTTGGCCATGACGTTTTGACCTCTTTGGAGGCAGGACGTGCCAATCAAGGCGTGCCTGGTGACGCAGTCCTCACCTTCTCCACGATGGAGAAGAGAGCGCTTCTCACACTGAACCGTCTGGACTTCTTCCGCCTTCACCGTTCCACGGGCGGGCAGCATGCCGGAATCAGCGCCTGCACACGCGATGACTCCCGGCCCGCCGCCCTAGCTCAGCGCATTCACGAAGCCATTTCACCGTTCACTCGCCTGGATGGGCAGATGGTCCGTAGCGTGAAACCCTTGATGTAGGACTCGTCGAAACATGCTTCCTGTAAATCTGTGACCGCGTCAGCGTGCCCGCGCAACGTCGCAGGCAAACCATCTGTGCGGCGAACAGCTTCAATGAATAGGTTTATGGAATTCATTGGCCGCGAAACCGCCAGATGTCCGAGGTATGGCACCGGCTACTGGCAGGGCCGCTCCGAGTCGGGGTTAACTTTTGAATTGTCGAGATCATTTCGACTCGGAGCGGGTAGCCGGTTGTCCAGCACTGTCTTGCTCTGCCTTCGTCTTGTTGGTCGCTGCGATCTTGGCGAAGAGACGCGAAAAGCACTCGTATCGCTGAGTCTTCGGCGTATCCAGAAGTTGCTCAATCAGGACGGGCACAAAGCAGGTAGTCTCCCCGGTTGATAACGTGCTTCCAAAGTGCGCGGCATCAAAATCTGGATTCCTTCGCTTAGAGATCCACGCAAACGCTGGACGAAGAACCGGATCACCGTAAGCCATGTCGAAGAATCCTTCTTGGCTGTCGTGAAACGACATTAGCAAACCAAGCTGAGAGCTGAGCGATTGCCAATCCCAGATGCGATTCCACGTCGGGTCGAGGACCCACGGGATTGCGGCTGCATGGGAGTCGATTTTGCCGCGCCGGCGGCTGATTGGCGATAAAAATGTCAGTCTGCACTCAAACAGGTGTCCTGTTTGGGGGTGGCGGGAGGGCTGGCTGGCAGGATGGTTCGGTTCTGGCGGCAAGGCGTGTGTTTCCGGCATGAATAAGAGTGCTGGAGGCGGCTCCCGCCGTGATGGATGCGCCCATGGGCCCGATTTGGGTGCTGTGACCGGGGTCTGGGGCGCAGGGAAGTCCCGAGCTGACGCGTATGTACCGTTCGGCGCCGAATGGGCAACTGTGACCGGGGTCTGGGGCGCAGGGAAGTCCCGAGAGGCCCTGAAAGAAGGTGAAAAGGTGCCGAAACAAGGTGAATGAGCGTCCCATTATAACATATATCAGATGTGAATCGTTCTATTTCAAGAATGAAATTTATTTTTTAATAAACATAATTGTAAATAATTTTTATGGATTAGTATCATATACTTGTGCCTACAGTAAATTTATATTGGATTTTTTAGAATACATCTGCGTTTTTTTCAATATCATTTTAGTGATCAAATAGATATGATTTGATACTATTTGTCTTTGATTATGAATGAACTTCCAGCTTGAAGAATTCATTCGAATCGTGTAACCATGGGCGCTCAGCGGCTGGATTTGGCTTCCCTTGGGGGCGAAACGGCGGGTTCTGTGAGGCGGATGCTGATGATCTGCCGCCGGAGTCCGGGCCTGCTGCTGGAAGTTGTTCATCTCTCACCCCTACCTGCCATGGCGAAGCCCCGACTCGATTTGCGGAAGAAGAAAGACGTGGAGCTGAAGAGCTTTGCGGAGGCTGTGGTGAAGGCGATGCAGGAGAGTGAGCACTTCGCGGAGCATCAGGCGCTGGTGGAGGAAGCGTCGGAGCAGGTGACGGAGTTTTCCACGGCCCTGGCAGAGCAGTCATCGGCTGAGATCACGCTGCGAACGGCGACGAAGCGGAAGCAGGCGGCACGCAAGAAGGCGGAGGACGCACTGACCACCCTGGCGGCGCTGGCTTCTTCCGTCTCGCGCGGGGATGCGGGGGTGATTCTGGACACGCACATGCCGCTGCGTCGCCAGCGCACGCCGGTGGGCCATCTACCCGCACCGGGGGATCTGCGGGCGGAGGTGTCGGACTTTGAAGGGGCGTGCGACCTGACTTGGGACAGGGTGCAGGGCAGCAGCGTCTATGAGGTGGAGTTCAAGCTACAGCCGCAGGACGCGCCGTGGCAGCGCTTTGCCATCGTGACCCCGGCCAAGGCGCGTGTGAAGGGACTGACACCCGGTGTGATGTATTACTTCCGCGTGCGGGCGATCGGCACCGCCGGCCCCGGCACCTGGAGCGATGTGGCGCTGTGCCGCGCGCCGTGAGGAAAGGGATCATCCTTTCACGCGCAAGGCCGGATCAAGCCTTGGTCTTGCGCGTGCGCTTCGGCTTCTCCGGTGCCAGCGTCATCTGCGGCGTGACCTTGATGCCCATGCGCTTGTAGTAGTCGAGCATCTTCGCCGTGGCGACGCGACTGGCTTCGAGCACGATCTTCGACATCTCCGACATTTCACGCGGCGGAGCTTCCTGGAGGCTGGTGGAGTCGAGCATGGCGTTGAGTTGGTCGATGGTGTGCGTATGGCTGTCGGCGATCTGCCGTGCTGGCGGTGAATGATTCTCCCACAGACCCCACTCGTCGGCAAGGGGGAGGTAGTCGGCGATGAAATGCTTCCGGCTGCGGTCGAAGCGGCGGCGGATGTCCTCCTCGGGCACGTGGTGGCCGCCGATCTTCACGCGCAGGGCCACACGCCCGACGGCCTGATCGCCGGAACCGATGACGATGTAGTGCAGGAGGAAGCGGTAGCCACGCGCCTTGGCCTCACGAATCATGGCGACGTAGGTTTTACCGCTGAGCGTGGACTCAATGGCGAAACTGGCCTTTGCCGCGATCAAGGCGCGTGCTTCTTCGATGAGGAGGCGGCCGGCCTTGAAAGCGGTGAGCGTCGGATCGAGCGGCGAGAGACCACGGGCGATTTCATCCGCATTGAGAAAGCGCATGAGGCCGAGGCGCGGCAGGAGTTCGCGGGCCAGCGTGCTTTTGCCCGCGCCGTTGCAGCCGCCGATGATGCAGAGGGTGGGCTTCATCCGGGGAGCATGCGCAGATTGGGCATGGGTTCAAATGGGTGCTGCTGGCCGGTGGTCAGGAGAGGGGCATCCTGGCCGGACAAGGACAGGCTGGCAGCCTGTTGCACGGGCGGATGAGTTTCCGTTTGAGCCGTCCCGGCTTTCGGGCTAGGCAGCGCGCCATCCATTTCCCATGAGCAGCCCCTCCGCACACACTTACAAACAAGCCGGCGTCGATATTCACGAAGCAGCGTCGCTGGTCGATGACATCGGCGTGCTGGTGAAGCGCACGCAGCAGAAGCGGAAGCTGGCGAATCCCTTTGGCCTGTTCGCTGCCGCCTACGACCTCAGCGGTTACAAGCATCCCATGATCCTCACGGGCTGTGATGGCGTGGGCACGAAGATCGAGCTGCTGCTCAAGCACGACCAGCTCGAAGCCGCTGGCAAGGATCTCGTGGCCATGAATGTGAACGATGTGCTCACCACAGGGGCGGATCCGATCATGTTCCTCGACTACATTGGCATCCCGAAGATTCAGAAGACGCAGATCACCCGCATCATCGCCGGCATGACCGATTACTTGGAGGCGTGCAACTGCATCCTCGCTGGTGGTGAGACGGCCGAGATGCCCGGCATGGTGCCTGAGGGCATGGTGGAGCTCAGCGGCTTCGCCATCGGTGCCTGCGAAAAGGAAGACCTGCTCGATCCCGGCACCATCGCTGCGGGCGACGTGCTCATCGGCTGGCCCAGCGCGGGCTTCCACGCGAACGGATTCAGCCTCGTGCGCCGCATCATCGAGAAGGAGAACCTCCAGTTCAGCGAGGACGAGATGCGCACGCTCCTGCACCCGACGCTGCTGTATCATGAGGAGACTGCCGCACTCAAGGCCGCAGGCATCCGCCCAAGGGCGATGGCGCACATCACGGGCGGCGGATTGCCGGAAAATTTGGGCCGTATGTTCCTGAAGCGCGGCCTCGGCGCCGATCTGCGCATTCCTTTCTGGCAAAACGACGTGGTGCAGAAGGTGCTGCGTCACGCGGACAAGAAGGACGCCATCGACACCTTCAACATGGGCCTCGGCTGGGTGGCGATCGTTTCCCCTGACGACGCGGACAAGGCGCTGACCTGCGGCAAGAACGCCAAGATCATCGGCACGATGGATACGAGCGCCGAGGTGAAAGTGGCGATCGTCTGAGGCAGGCTGGGGAGCGTTTTGACCCATCACTGGATGAAGGGATCAGGATGATCCCTCTCCTCATCTGTGCCGTGAACGACGGCGCAGCAGGAGGGCGAGACCGGAGCAGAAGATCAGCATGGCACCACCGGGTTCCGGCACGGGCAGGAAGTAGTTGTTGAAGACGTTGTCGGCCACGGCGGCACCGAGCACTTGGCCGTCGGTGTTGTCCCAGTCCCAGTGAATGCCGCCGTAGATGCGGCTCATGCCAGCCTCCTCGGCCGCCTCGCTGAAACTGCTAAAGCTGCGCTCGTAGCCGAAGGGCAGGAAGGGGGACTCGCTGTCGGTGGTGAAGGCGATGTCGTCGGTGCCGAAGAATTGCGCGAGGATTTGCGCACCGGTCATGCTGAAAGTGCTGTGGCCGCTGACGTAGGCAGGAAAGGAGGGCGTGGGGATGAGCGGCGTCCAGGTGGCGTCCACCAGGGTATCGGCGTTACCATCAGTGTCAGCGATGTTGATGGCCATCATGGGTCGCCAGAAGTCGTAGAAGCGTTTGGAGTCCCAGATGGCGATGCCGGCATCCGCCTCAGCGAGATTGAGCAGGGCAAAGAGACGCGCATTGTCCGTGACACTCAGGTTCATGCTGGCGGAGACCGTTTGAGCGATGCGGTTCCAGTGGCCGGGAGGCGAGGCGGTGCCGGGGCCATCGACCCAGAAATAGGCGATGGTGGTCTGATCCGACGTGCGGGTGGAGCCGGTGGACGCGCCGAGCGATTTCACCTCATTGAAGGCGTCCGTGTAGGACTGGCTGCCGACGAGAGAGGCGAGGTCATTGGCCTGATAGCCAGCGATGCTCGTGGGCCGGAACTGGCTGCCGCTGCTCATGGTAAAGGGCGTCACATTGCCCCACTCGGATCGCAAAAAGGTGCCGGAAGACGAGCCCCAGGCCCCTGGATTACTGCCGGGCTGCCAGGCCCCAACAGTTCCCAGCGTCTGGGTGGTGTAGGTGGCGGCGGCGTTCCAGCCGTCATTGGCACGGGCGGTGATCATGGCCTGCGCGGCAGCCTGACCGACCTCCATGCCGCGGGTCTTGGCATCACTGTCGGCGATGCCCCCCATCTGCGCGTTGTAGAGGCTGGTGAAGTTGGAGACATAGGGGTTTCCGCCGCCGTAGAGATCGTTGTAGTTGGAGACGAGCACGTTGTAGCCCGCCGTGGCCGCCGCCGCCGTGGTGTCGATGCCACTGCCTGCCGTGGTCGGGGAATAGACCCCCAGGTAGGAGCTGTAAGTCGGGTTGATCGAGTTCACCGCATCAAACATCGCCGCGCCCATCATGCCCATGGTGCGGGAATTGGTCGGCGGCGTAGCCGATCCCGCCTCGGCGGCAAAGGTCTGGCGCATGAGCGTGTTCCAGTCCGTGATCACGTCCGCCCGCAGGCTGGAGAGGCAGAGAAAAGTCAGCAAAGCGATGAAATGGATGGCTTTCATGAGCACTTAAGAGGCATTTCATTCTAAATTATCACGATCAAATATAATTTCTATAAATTAATCAGTAAATACTAATGTTTCGGCTTCTGCTGGATAGAATCGTCTGACGCTGCCTTTCACTGTGGGAACCCACTTCCACCCGATGTCCCGCCAGAGTCCCCTGCCCCGCTGCACCATCCTCCTGCTCATTCTGAGTCTAATCACCGGTATTGCTGCCGCTGAACCGGCCAAAACTCCTGCTGCCAAACCCAAAACCGCCCCCAATCCGGTGCTGGCACCGATCCAGGACGTTCCCGGCCTGCCACGAGTCCTGCTGATCGGCGATTCCATCTCCATGGGCTACACCCTGCCGGTGCGGAAGCTGCTGGAGGGCAAGGCCAACGTCCACCGCATCCCCACCAACGGCGGACCAACGAAAAACGGCGTGGCGAACATCCAGAAGTGGCTCGGCAGTGGAAAATGGGGCGTGATTCACTTCAACTGGGGCATCCATGACCTCAAACACATGCCCGATGGCAAGCGCCAGGTGGAAACCGCCGATTACGCGGCCAATCTGCGCAGCCTCGTGGCCACGATGAAGGCTACCGGCGCGAAGCTGATCTGGGCCAGCACCACGCCCATCCCTGAAGGCGAATTGAACCCCAATCGCACCTTTGGCAAAGTACCCGAATACAATGCGATCGCTGCGCAGGTGATGCAGGAAAACGGCGTCGCCATCGACGATCTGAATGCCTGGATGACGCCCCGTTTCGAGGAACTGCACAAGCCGCAGGATCTGCACTACAGCGAGGCTGGCAGTGAGCATCTGGCCAAGCAAGTCGCCGAGGCGATCAGTCAGGCACTGGCGAAGTAGCCGAACATCCGGCTGGAAACACCGGCGCAAATTGTAGCTTTCATCGTAGCATTGCCGGGCATCCTGTGCGGCTGTTCGTTGACTCAGCCGAACTCACGCCATGAATGCTCCACGCCCACTCCGTCTGCTCGCGTTTCTGCTGCTCATCAGCGGCACTTGGCTCCATGCCGCCGATCTTCCAGCCACCACCGCCCCTGCGGCGGAAAAACTGCGCGAATCCATGCTGCTGCCGGGCGTCAGCTTGTCCGAAGGCGTGTCGGAGATCACCGGCGTCGCCATCAGTCCGCTGCTCGGCGTCAGCGCCATGGGAGCGTGGACGTATTACCGGACGGAGCCAGCCTTGCGACATCGTCTGCCGTGGTACTGTCATCCGCCGGTATGGGGCACCGGCCTATCGTTGATTCTGCTCTGCTTTCTGAAGGATTTCCTCGGTGCTGCCGCTCCGGCTTTGGTGAAAAAGCCATTCGATTTCGCCGAGCTGTTTGAGAACAAGGCCAGCGCACTCGTCGCCAGTGTCGGTTTCGTGCCGCTAGTCGCCCTAGCGATGGCGCAGGTGGAAAAGCTGCAGCCGCAGAGCGTCGGCCTGCCGGGCGGTTCCGATCTGGCCGTCATGCCGCTGGCCAGCTTCATCGACTTCGGCGTGCATACGCCCTGGATTTCCATCCCGGTTGCCATCGTGGCCTTCGCGGTCGTCTGGCTCAGCTCGCATGCCATCAATGTCCTCATCGCGCTGTCCCCCTTTGGCATCGTCGATGCCGGGCTGAAGCTCGCCAAGCTCGGCCTCATCGCGCTGGTTGCCGGCAGTGCGGC
The DNA here is from genome assembly GCA_041688535.1 of Prosthecobacter sp. GTDB lineage: Bacteria > Verrucomicrobiota > Verrucomicrobiia > Verrucomicrobiales > Verrucomicrobiaceae > Prosthecobacter. The sequence goes on along the minus strand of JBDNIB010000471.1, from coordinate 5,437 downwards.
CATTCATCCCTATGCGGGAGCGTTTGTGTCGCTGGTGCTCATTCTCATCGCGCTGCTGCTCGCCGGCTGGTCCTTCCGCCTCACGCTGTTCGGCACGCTGATGGGCAGCGACTTCCTGCGGAACAAACGCGCCACCGTGGACGATCTGGAGCACGGCGTGACAGGCTTCCTCGCTCGCCGCATGGATGGCGTGCCGGTGCGCACCCTGGTCAAATTGCACCAGGACGACGCTGGCCTGCCCATGCTGGGTTTTCACCCCTGGCTCGTGCTGCCCGAGCGGCGCATCCATCTGCAGCCTGAAGACCTAGTGCTGTGCAAGGGACTGCTGCATCCCACCCTCGCCCACCGTGATAACAGCGCGGAATCCGCCACGCGCAGCAGCCTCATCCTGCTGCCACGTTATCGCAGGCTGGAAGAAACCATCGCCAGCCGCTACGGCTGCCAGGAGGTGATGGACAGCACCTTGCTGCGCGGACTCAAGGCCATGCGCCAGTGGCTCGTCGGCATGCTTTCCGCCGGGAGAAATCTCGTGGCGGCACGCTGATGCGCGAGTGAGCGAAGTTGCGCGGCGGGCATTCCCGCTTATCTACGCGGCCCGCTTATGCACAGCTTCCGCTACCACCAAGGTCAATTGTTTGCCGAAAACGTCCCGCTCCAATCGCTCGCCGAACAGCACGGCACGCCGTTGTATGTCTATTCCAAGGCCACCATCGCAGGCCACTTCACCCGGCTCGACGCAGCGCTGACCCAGTTGGATCACCTCATCTGCTACGCGGTGAAGGCGAACTCGAACCTCGCCGTGCTCAACACCATCGCCAAGCTCGGTGGCGGTTTTGACATCGTTTCCGCCGGTGAGCTCTACCGCGTGATCAAGGCCGGTGGCGATCCCGGTAAATGCACCTTCGCCGGCGTCGGCAAGACCCGCGACGAGATCGAATACGCCCTCAAACAGGGCATCTACTGTTTCAATGCCGAATCCGAGGCCGAACTGCACTACATCAACCACGTGGCCGGTGAACTCGGCCTGCAGGCACCCGTGGCCGTGCGCGTAAATCCGAACGTGGACGCGAAGACGCACGCCAAGATCACCACCGGCAAGAGCGAGAACAAGTTCGGTATCGATTTCGACCAGATCCTTGATGTCTATGCCCGCGTGGCCGCTGACTGCCCAAATCTCGTCATCAAGGGCCTGCAAATGCACATCGGCTCGCAGCTCACCAACGTCGATCCCTTCCTGGAAGCAGTGCAAAAGGTCATCCCGCTCGTGCAGCAGGTCCACAAGAGCTACGGCATCGAGTTCTTCAGCATCGGCGGCGGCATCGGCATCAATTACAAGCAGAGCCTCGATTCCGGTGACACGGCGTGGTGGCAGGACAACGCCGAGACGCACCCGCTCACCGTGCAGGCTTACGCCGACGCCGTCGTGCCGCATCTCGCCCCGCTCGGCCTGCGCATCCTGTGCGAGCCCGGCCGCTTCATGGTCGGCAACGCCGGTGTGCTGCTCACCAAGGTGCTCTACGAGAAGCGTGGCGGTGCCAAGACCTTCAAGATCGTCGATGCTGGCATGAACGACCTCATCCGCCCGACTCTGTATGAAGGCTGGCATCAAATCGTGCCGCTCAAGCAACCCGCCAACGACAAAGTGGAAAAAGTCGATGTCGTCGGCCCCATCTGCGAATCCGGCGACTTCCTCGCCCAGAACCGCGATCTGCCGCTCGTGAATGAAGGCGACTACCTCGCCGTGCTCAGCGCCGGGGCCTACGGTTTCACCATGGCCTCAAACTACAACACCCGCCCCATGCCCGCCGAGATCCTCGTCGATGGCGACCAGGCCACCGTCGTGCGCGAACGCCAGACCTTGGAAGACCTGCTCAAAGGCGAACACATCGCTTAATCAACTGGGAACCGAGAACCGAATTCGATGCACATCGCCGACATCCTCCAAGCCCAGCGCCCCACACTCTCGTTCGAGTTCTTCCCGCCGAAGAGCGCCGAGGCCTTTGAGGCGCTGTATCGCACCATCGGCGAACTGGAAGCCTTCAAGCCCTCCTTCATCAGCGTCACCTACGGCGCGGGCGGTTCCACGCGTGAGCTCACGCACGATCTCGTCGTCCGCATCAAGACGACCACCAGCCTCGATGCCGTGCCGCATCTCACCTGCGTCTGCCACGGCGAGGCCGACATCGCCTCGATCCTCGAACGCTACGCACAGGCCGGCGTCAGCAACATCCTCGCCCTCGGCGGCGATCCGCCAAAAAACCTCGCCAACTACGAGCGCGCGAAGGACGCCTTCCAGCACGCTGCCGATCTCGTCGCCTTCATCAAGAAGTTCAACGACAGCGGCGCGCATCCTGACCGGCGCGGCTTCGGCATCGGCGTTGCCGGATTCCCCGAGGGCCATCCCACCACACCAAACCGCGTGCTAGAAATGGAGCACCTCAAGGCCAAGGTCGATGCTGGCGCGGACTACATCTGCACCCAGTTGTTATTCGATAATCACGACTTCCTCGACTTTCGCGAGCGCTGCCAGCTCGCCGGGATCACCATCCCCATCATCGCCGGCATCATGCCCATCACCAGCGCTGCTGGCATGCGCCGCATGGCCGAACTCGCCGCCGGAGCACGCTATCCGGCCAAGCTGCTGCGCGCCATCCAGCGCTGTGGCAAAGACGAAGACGCCGTGCAAAAAGTCGGCATCCACTACGCCACCGAGCAGTGCCGCGACCTGCTCGACCACGGTGTCGATGGCATCCATTTCTACACTTTGAACAAATCCCACGCCACGCGCGAGATTTACTCCAGTCTCGGCATCCGCGACTCCGCCGCCGTGCGTCCCCAGGCATGAGCGAAGAGCTGCCACTCATCGCCGCCATCGAGGCCGGCGGCACCAAGTTCGTCTGCGCCATCGGCACCGGCCCGCATGATGTGCGTGAGGTTACCCGCATTCCCACCACCACGCCGGAGGAGACCTTGGGCGGCGTCATCCGCTTCCTCTCCTCCGCCAAGTCCAAACACGGCCCCTTTGCCGCCATCGGCATCGGCTCCTTCGGCCCCATCGACCTCGACAAAAACAGCGCGACCTACGGCTACATCACCTCCACGCCGAAGCCCGGCTGGCAGTTCACCAGCATCGTCCCGAAATTGCAGGACCGTTACCACGTCCCCATCGCCTGGGACACCGATGTAAACGCCGCCGTCCTCGCCGAATACCTCTGGGGAGCCGGACAGGATACCGATCCACTCATCTACATCACCGTCGGCACCGGCGTCGGCGGCGGGGTGCTCATCAACGGCCAGCTTCTGCACGGCCTGCTCCATCCCGAGATCGGCCACCTGCTCGTCCCGCCGCCGCACAATTCCACGGCCATCCAGCAGGCCTGCCACTGTCCGTTTCACCAGAACTGCGTCGAAGGCTACGTTAGCGGCACCGCCCTCGCCAGCCGCTGGGGCGTCAAGGCGGACAAGCTGCCGCCTGACCATCCCGCCTGGGAGGAAGTCGCCGATGTCATGGCCCACGCCCTCATGAATCTCACCCACAGCGTCTGTCCGAAACGCATCATCCTCGGTGGCGGCGTCATGAGCCAGGAGCACATCCTGCCCCTCATTCGCGGCCAGCTCAAAAAGCTCAACAACGGCTACCTCCGCGTCCCCGAACTCGGCCGCAACCTCGACGACTTCATCGTCGCCCCCGGTCTCGGTGCCCGTTCAGGTCTGCTCGGAGCCCTGGCGCTCGGCAAGTATGAGCTGGACCGGCATTTGAAGCAGACTGCCGAATTGTAACCCCAAGAATCTGGGCCAACCATAAGCAACCGCCTAGCAGCCATTGGACTTGTGATCGGACTCATGGCCGTGAGCCTTGCCGCCTTTCAGAACAACTTTATCCATCAGTCGCCTGCTCCAGAACCTCAGAAGACAACCTTGAAGGAAGTGGTGGGTGAGGCGGCGAAGAAACTGCTGGAGGAGAAAATTCTTCGTAAACAACAAGTCTCTCAGAACTCAATCCAGGAGGATTCGCGGCGTCTCCCGCTGCATCCCTATCAGATGGTTTACACGTCGCTTGGGCTGCTGGGACTTGCCCTCGGGATCATTTCATGGTGCCGCAAAGAACACATCCGGCTCGCCGGTGCTGCCGCCGCAGTCGGCCTCATGGCCGTCTGCTGGGAGTGGGTGCTGATCGGTGTCTGCATTGCCATCGTGATCCTGGTTGTATCCAACCTGTCGGCTTAAGGTTCCGTGAGTCGGCTTCGCGTTGATCTCCTTCCACTCAAAGGTGGTCTGAAGCTCGAAACATATGAGCTAAACCGGCATTTGAAGCAGAGTTCCGCGATCGCACCCCCTTGATTTGGAATCCATCTCCACCCCCCAAGACCCTCCGGCCACTTTCCCGGCTGCTGCGTCCGGCGCGGTTTGAGCATGGCTTTCAGAGAATCTGTCAGCTATCGCTCCCCGACCCTTTCTTGCGCCTTGTATTTCTGTGTTTGCATTGCTTTCTCGTCCGCTATCGTCGCCACCATGCAAAATCCCCGCGAGCACCCTTTCCGATGCCAAGTTAATTTTGGATCGAGAACGTGCCGAGCTGCATCCTTCCAGGCCCGCTGACCGTCCTTATTACGTCGAGCGTGGGAACGAGACGCTCGACTCCATGCTTTCCGAAGCCGAATCAGCCGCCTTGGGGCAGCGCCCCTTTCGCTGGTTCTTCACCGGCCACACCGGCGCGGGGAAATCCACGGAACTCAACCGCGCCATCAACGATCCCCGCCTCGTCGCCAAATATCTGCCCAGCGTCTTCTCCGTCCGCGAAAAGCTCGACATCAATAACCTCGACTTCACCGACCTCCTCCTCGGCATCGCCCAAAGCGCCGTCGCCATCGCAGGCGATGCCAAGGTGAAAATACCCGCTGAACTCCAGAAGCGCATTTCAAACTGGGGGCGTGAGGCAGAAGTCGAAACCGAACCCGGCGGTGAAGCCCACGCCAAGGGCGGCCTCGAATGGAATCTCCTTTTCGGCAAAGCCTCGGCGGAGATTCAGGCCGGCGGCAGTCGCAAACAGACCATCCGCGAAAAGCTGCGCGACAGCCTCACCGACTTCATCACCCTCATTGATGAACTCGCCCAGACCATCGAGTCCGCCACGCACCGCCGCCCGCTCATCCTGCTCGACGGACTCGACCACGTCGATTTCCGCCCCATTCGCGAGATCTTCACCAATCACTGGGCCTCTATCAGCAAGCCCCGCGTCTCCCTCCTCATCGTCGTGCCCTTGCCCCTGCTCAATGAACAGGGCTTCATGGCCTACGTTCAGGATAACTACTCCCTCCTCCCCAACATCAAAGTCTTCCAGGAACCCAACTCGCAGAAGCTCGAAACCGATGGCCTCAAGTTCTTCAAAGACGTCATCTCACGCCTCCGACCTCGATCTCTTCACTGACAAAGCCCT
>JBDNIB010000470.1:0-8348 GCA_041688535.1 Prosthecobacter sp. | reverse complement strand
TCTTTGCCGCGCAGTTTGCGCGTGCCACGATTGATGCCCTGAGCGATCTCGAATTTGCCGAGCAGTCGGACCTTCGCGGCGTCTGGCAAATGCCCCGGTGCCTGTGCCGGTGCGTTCTGCCAGCTCAGGCCATGCTCCTCCCACTCGTCCGCCGCTTCATCCGTCACGCCATAGACCGCAAAGGTGCTGTCCGGCACAAAACTGGCAAAGCCCAGCTCGCTGGGATCAATCGTGAGCACCAGTTCGGCATCCTCGATCTTGCGTCCGGCGAATTTGTTCAAATCGAAGGCGATGCAGCCCTTGCGGTTCAGCTCCGGCTTCCCCTCGCTGCGTTTCACGCGGAAGAACGGATGCTTGCCGAAGTCTGGCGTCGGCTTTTCGGTGGATTGGATGTAGCTGTCCTTGCCACGGCCAAACGCCGTCGTGATCGCCTGCCAACCGTCGCCCGAATCGATCACATTGGCGGGCTGCCAGCGGCTCGGTTCTGGGGCGCTGCCGATGCCGGGATGAAGCTGGCTTTGCGACCAGCCACGATCCACGCCCTCGCCTTTTTCGAGCTTCTGGGCTCCCACGGTGTTTTTGTCATTCACTTCGACCAGTCCTTCGAGCACGCGCACCATGTATTTGCCGTCTTCATCAGCGCTGATGCCAAACTTGGTGCCCCAGTCGATCACCTTGGCGTCCTTGGTGTCGATGGTGAATCCCTTCGCCTGCGGCGGCACCTCGGCCACTAGCGTGCCTCGGCGCAGTTTGCAGTTCATCGCGTCGAGCACTTCGACGGTGGCCGGCGCTTCGAGCACGAGTTCCGCGCCGCTGTCGAAGCGCAGCACGGCGAGTCCTTCGATCAAATCGAGCACGCCGGGTTTCAAACGCGCACCTTCCACCGTCGGCAGGCTACTGCCGGCCCACTGGCACTGCTGTGCGCGGATCAGCGTCGCCACACTGCCATCGCGGCCACTTTGCAGCCAGAAAATGCCCAACGTCACGCAGGCTGCCGCCGCAGCGGTGATGACATGCCGCCACCAGATTGGTCTCGCGGCTGATTGGACTGCCGGGGCGGCCTGCGTGTGCCAGGCATCGTCAAAACACAGCTCCGCCCGCTGATGCAGCGCTTTGGCGAAAAACGCACGGGCGGCCGCGTCGTCGCGCAATTCAGTTTCCAGCGCGGCCAGCTCCGCCGCGCTCAGTTGTTCATCCGCGTAACGCTCGGACAGCTCCAGCAGGCGAAATTGATCGGTGGTTTTCATGCTTCGGCTCCTTCCAGGTGCAGTTCTTTTTCCACGCAGGTCATGAGATTCATGCGGATGCGGCTCAGCGCGCGGTACACCGCGCCTGCCGTGCTGCGGATACGCTCTGCCACGCCGTCGATCTCCAGGTCCTCGTAATAGCGCAGTGTGATGAGCTGGCGGTGCGCGGCGGGTAGCTTCGCCACGCAGGCGCGCAGGGCGTCGCCACGGCGGTCGCCGCTGTCGCTGAGCTTGGAGACCTCGTCATGTAGCAATTCCAGGATTTCATCGCTCAGCGGCACCGCCTCGCGCTTTTTCTGGCGGCGGTGGGACAGCACCTGGTGAAACGCCGTTTTGCGCGCCCAGGCCAGGAAATTCGTACCGGTCTCGAACTGATCAAAGCAGCGCCACAAGATCATCTTCGTCTGTTGCAGGATGTCAGCCGCGTCATGCGGATCATGCACCATGCTATAGACATGCACGCCCAGCGCGCGGTCATGGCACGTGAGCAGTTCGAGGAATTCCTGGGTGCGGTCGGTGTCAGGCATGGCGTGGAAACATCGCTGGAGAGGCGGACGTACCTCATTAGGCGGCGGTGCGGACGCTTTGGACAGAAAAAATCGTGTCCAAAACGGCCGCTTCCCCCACTTTGGAACCAGAACCATGATGCGCGCCTTTTCATTCCTCCTGCTCTCCGTCACCGCCAGCCTTGCCGCGCCGACGGCGGACGCGCTCAAGTTTTTCGAGAAAGATGTCCGTCCGCTGCTGGTCGAGGCCTGCCAGGAATGCCACGGCCCGCAGAAGCACAAAGGCGGGCTGCGACTGGACAGCCTGCCCTACATCCTGCAAGGCGGCGAAACCGGCCCCGCCATCGTGCCGCATAAACCGGACGCCTCATTGCTTATCAAGCTGGTCAATTACGAAGACCCTGACATGGAGATGCCGCCAGATGGCAAACTCAGCGCCGCCAAGATCGAGATTTTGAGGAAGTGGATCGCCATGGGCGCTCCTTGGCCCGAGGCCGAAGTCGCCGCGGCCAAACCGGCGCGCAAACCCGGTGACATCACCTAGGACGATAAACAATGGTGGTCGTTTCAGCCGGTCAAATCACCGCCGGTGCCGAAATCCACGGCGGCGTCTCCCATTGATGCCTTTGTGCAGAAGAAACTCACCGAGAACGGTCTGAAGCCTGCGCCTGCCGCCGACCCGATCGCGTTCATCCGCCGCGCCACGTTTGATCTCACCGGCCTGCCACCAACGCCGGAAGAGACTGCCGCATTCCTCGCCGATCTCGCTAACGGTTCCGACGCCCACGCCAAGCTGATCGACCGCCTGCTCGAATCGCCACGCTACGGCGAGCGTTGGGCGCAGCATTGGCTGGACTTGGTGCGCTATGCGGAGAGCGAGGGCTACCGCCTCGACGCGTATCGTCCGAATGTGTGGCCGTATCGCGATTACGTCGTACGCGCGTTGAACAACGACAAGCCCTACGACCAGTTCGTGCGCGAGCAGCTCGCTGGTGACGAGATGCTTTATGCCAAGGGCAAAACGGTGCCTGAAACTGCGGAAGAGCTTGATCTGCTCAGCGCCACCGGCTTCCTGCGCCACACGATCTACGAGTACAACCAGCGCGACTCCGAAGGGCAGTGGAAGCTCATCATGAACGAGGTCACGGATGTCACCGCCGATGTCTTCATGGGCGTGAGCGTGCAGTGCGCGCAATGCCATGACCACAAGTTCGATCCCATCCTGCAAAAAGATTATTACCGTCTCCAGGCATTCCTTTCGAACATCACCTGGACGGAGGATAAGCCCTTCGCCACGCAGCAGCAGATCGCCGATTACAACGCGCAGCTCAAAATCTGGGAAGACGCCACGCAGGAACCGCACGCGGTGATTGATGCCATCGTCGAGCCGAAAATCACCGGCGCGCAAAAAAGCGCCATCACCAAGTTTCCCGAGGAAATTCAGGTCATGTTCGCCAAATCAAGTGAGCAGCGCACCCCGTATGAGGAGCAGATTGTCCAGCTCGCCGGACGGCAAGTCTATTACGAGCGCGAGCGCTACAAGGCGGACAAACTCAAGGAGCCTGAGGCCACGCAGCATCGCGAAGCGAAGGCGAAGATCGACGAGTTCGCGCACTTGAAGCCGAAGCCGCTCATTCCCACGCTAGCCGTCGGCGAGACCGGGCCGCGTGCGCCGGAGACGAAGTTCGCCTCCCGCAAAGCCGGTGAAGTCACCACGGCACCGGGCTTTCTGACCATCCTTGATCCCAAGGACGCGGTCATTCCCGCGCCGAAACCCGACGCCTTGACAAACGGCCGCCGCACCGTGCTGGCGAACTGGCTCACCAGTCCGCAGAACCCGCTCACCGCCCGCGTCATCGTGAACCGCGTGTGGCAGTCGCACTTTGGCAAAGGTCTCGTCACCACTGCCAGTGACTTCGGTCGTCTCGGCGACAAACCCTCACACCCGGAGCTGTTCGATTGGCTGACCAGCGAGTTCATCAAAAGCGGTTGGAAATTGAAACATCTGCACCAGCTCATCATGGCCAGCGCCACTTATCAGCAGAGCACGGCGGCGGATAAAACCGCGCTGCTCAAAGATCCTGAAAACCGCCTGCTGTGGCGCTACAGCCCCCGCCGTCTCGATGCCGAGCAGGCGCGTGATTCCATGCTCATGGCCAGCGGTGAGTTGGATTTGACCATGGGTGGTGAAGGCGTGGAGAAAACCAAGCCGCGCCGCAGCCTCTACCTGCGCAAAATGCGCAACACGCCGGACGCGTTCCTCGCCAGCCTTGATGCGCCGCCTGGATTCCAGAGCACGCCGGAGCGCCAGAGCACCACCACCGCCACGCAGAGCCTGCTCATGGTCAATGGCGACTGGCCGCTGGACCGCGCCCGCGCCATGTCCGCCCGGTTGTTGAAGGAAATGCCGGGTGATGATGCCAAACGCATCGCTAGCGCCTTCGAACTCGCCTTCTCTCGTCAGCCCACGAAACAAGAATCCGCCGCCGCGCTCGGCTTTGTGAAATCCCAACGCACCATGCTTCAGCGCGAAGCGCCACCACCGCCCGTCGCTACCCCGCTGGCGGACGCGCAGAAATTCTTCGGCCCCACGCCTGCGGCACGCACCACCAAGACCTTCCTGCTCCAGCCCGGCACACCGAATGAAAAACTGCGCGTGAACCTCGAAGGCAAAATCGAAGGCGAACAGTTCGCCGTTGAAGCCGTGGTAAAGTTGAACTCGCTCTATCCCGATGCCAGCGTGCGCACCATTGCCGCGCGTTGGAACAATGACAAAACCGCCCCTGGCTGGTCGCTCGGCGTCACCAGTACCAAATCCGCCTACCAACCGAACAATCTCATCGTGCAGCTCAATGGTTCCGATTTCCAGGGCAGCCCCGCGTATGAAGTCGTCGCCTCCGGCCTGCGCATCCCTGTGGGCAAGCCGTACTACGTCGCGGCCAGCCTCGACAACCATCCCGCGCCCGGCCAGAACTTTGGCGGCACCATCACCTTCTATGCCCGCGATTTGAGCGATCCGAACGCCGAGATGCAGACCATCACCGTTCCGCATCAAATCGTCGGCGGTTATGTTCACAAAGACCGCGCGCTGTTCGTCGGCGGTCGCGAGACGGACAAACGCAGCGTCTGGGATGGTGCCATCGCCCGCGTTGCTCTCCGTGCCGGCCAGCTTGATGCCGGTCAGCTCATGACTTGGGCCGCCAACAGCGATCCCACCTGCATCGCCGACATCAACGCCGATCAGGCCACCGCCATGCTCCAGGCGCCGAAAGAATCCCGCTGGTCCTGGGAATCCAGCGCCCCCGCCGCCAAGTCCGGCGGCACACCGGATTTCAGCCGCGAGGCCCTCACCGACCTCTGCCACGCGTTGCTGAACTCGAACGAGTTCTTCTATTTGCAATAAACGGGCTCAAAAAAACACGGCAGCGGAGTTACCGATGCCGTGTTGGTTTACAGGGACTGCTCGCGTGAGCGCTACTGCGCCAAAAACTCGTCTAGCGCCGTTTTGGTGATGCGGTACTGCGTGCCGATCTTCTTCGCCTTGAGTTGACCGCCTTCGATGCTGGAAATGACATCCGCCTCCGTCACCCCGAGTGATTGGGCGACTTGGGCCGGACTGAGCACGTCATAGCTGGGTGCTGCGACTGCTCCTCCCGGCAGCGGTGGTGGTGATGCCGCACCGGCGGCAGGGTTCATGTTGAATGCACCCTGCGCCATCATCTGCTGCGCCATGCCAAAGCCCATGGCGATCTCCGCCGCCGCGCCCGCAGGCCCGGTGCCGCCGCCTTTGGTCATGCCTTCGGCCATCTGGAACTTCACATAGTCGTTCAGATTGCCAATGGCGCTCATGCTGCTGCGCTTGTCGATCGCGGCCTCGACTTCCGGCGGCACGCTGGCGTTTTCGAGGATGAAGCTGCTGATTTCGATGCCGTACTTGCCCTGCGTGATCGGATTGATGAGCGGCAGCAGCGCGTCGCCCAGTTCGGAGTAGCGCGTGGCGAGATCTAGCACCGGCACCTTCGCAGTGGCCAGCGCATCGGAGAACACGCTGATGATGCGGCTGCGCATCGTATCAGCGAACTCATCCAGGCGGAAATGATGGTCTGAACCAGCCACTTCTTTGAGGAAGAGCTTGGGATCGGTGATTCTGAAATCAAAGGTGCCGAAGGCTCGCACCCGCACGATGCCGAAGTCCTGATCGCGCATCATGATCGGGTTGCTCGTGCCCCATTTGTTCCCGGTAAACAGGCGGGTGGTGACGTAATAAATGTCCGCCTTGAAGGGCGATTCGAAGCCGTACTTCCAGCCCTTGAGCGTGGAAAGGATCGGAATGTTGTCCGTCACGAGGTCATGCTTGCCGGGCCCGAAGGTGTCGCCGAATTCACCCAGATAGACAAATTGCGCCACCTGCGATTCGCGCACGATGAGCTGGGCACCACGCTTGATTTCCTTGTCCTCGTCCGGGAAGCGCCAGGAGAGCGTGTCGCGTGAGTCATCCGTCCACTGGATGATTTCCAGGAACTGTCCTTTGACGTAATCCATGAGGCCCATAGTCGTGTGTGGTGTGCGTTGGTTTTTGTGCGAGACTCGCCGAGTTTAGAGTGCCGCCGCCGTTTTGGCGAGTGCAAATCTGGGAACGGCTTTGTAAGGTGTCGTACCACCATTCCATGAGTCCCAGCGAACTTGCCAAGAGCTACGATGCCATTGCCCATGTCTGGCAGGAGCCGCATCTTCAAACCAACGGGATCGTGCCGTTTGAACGTGCGTTGCGATTCACTCAGAACGACGGTCACGCGCTGGACATTGGCTGCGGAAGCAGCGGACGGTTTCTCGATCTGCTGATGCAGCACGGATTGAGGTGGATGGACTCGATGTGTTAGAGCGAATGATCGCCCTGGCGCGGCAGAATCGCCCCGCGATCAAGTTTCATCACGCCGACATCGCCGCGTGGAAACTGCCGCGAAAGTACGACTTCATCTCCGCTTGGGACAGCATCTGGCACCTGCCGCTGGCCATGCAGGAGCCGGTGATGCAGAAAATTTGCGATGGTCTGACACAGGGTGGTGTCTTCCTCTTCACCACCGGCGGGCTGGATGCGCCCGAGGAGAAATCCGACTCGTCCATGGGACCGCCGGTGCATTACAGCGTCCTCGGCATCCCCCGGACGCTCGAACTGCTGACTCAGTTCGGCTGTGTCTGTCGCCATCTGGAGTACGACCAGCTTCCCGAGAAGCACCTCTTCATCATCGCGCAGAAAGTCTGAGCGAGAGACGCGGTGTACTCAAGCATACTCCAGCAGCGCCTTGATCACCTTGCGTTCACTCACGGCCTGGAACGCGTCGGCGATGCGCTCCAGTGGGAAGCGATGCGTGATGAAGTCGGCGGAGGTGAGCCTGCCGTCTCGAATCCACTGGCAAATTGAGGTTTGGGATTCTTTCTCGTAGCGGCGGGTCGGCCACTGATGGACGAAGAGGTTGAAATTGAAGTCAGCCTTCGCCTTGTCGATGTGCAGCACACCGTGCGTCAGCACGCCGTAGATGCAATGCGATCCACCGCGACGCAGCAGTGGCAGGCCCTGCTGCACGATGTCGGGATGACCGACGGCGTCGATGACGGCGTCGAGCTTCTTGCCGCGAATGCTGGAAAGCTCGCCGATGGCGAGGTCCTTGGGCGTAAAGGCGGCATCTGCACCAAACGCGAGCGCCTTGGCCTGCTTGTCGGCATGACGATCCACGATGCCGATCCAGCCGAGGCCGAACAAGCGGCCGAGCTTCACAAAGCTCAAACCGACCGGGCCAGCGCCGTAGATGAGTACATCGTCGCCGGGTTGCAGATGGAAATCGCGAAACGCGCCCAGCACCTCGCGCCAGGTGCAGAGCAGCACGGCTTCTTCGGGCGGGATGTCGGCATCGACGCGGGTTTGAATCTCAAACACCTCGACCCAGCCATGCGCTGCATCCGCCACGCCATCGGCGACCATCGCGTCGTGGTCATTCGCCAGTGTGAACTCGCCAAAGCCGCCCCAGCCGGAGTCCACGCCCTCTTTTTGCAGATCAAACACGAGTCCACCGACCGCCCGGTCGCCGACGCGGAAGTTTTTCACCTTGTCCCCGACCTCGACGACGATGCCCACGCTCTCATGACCGAGGACGAAGGGGAATTTGTCCTCCATACCGGGAAACTTGCCAGCGAGCAGCTCAGAGTCGGTGCGGTTGCACAGGCAAGCGCATTCCGTGCGTATCAGCGCCTGATACGGTCCCGGTTTGGGCTGCGGCGTGTCGAGGATAGCGAGTTCTCCGGGCGAGATGGCAATGACGGACTTCATGGGCCGCGCATCGAACACGCGGGGCGGGGGAGTGCAAGCGGGGAGATGTCATTCGCCAGATCCGCACTGGAAACCTGCCTGATTCTTGCTTTGGAAACAGCGCCCATGTTCCGCACCCTGCTCGATTACCTCCTTTGGCCCTTGATCCTCGTCGCCGTCCTGATTCCAACCGGGATCGGTATCGCGCATGGCTACGGGCCCCTGGCCTTCAACATCACTTACTTCAGCCTCGCTGCGCTGTTGTTTTTCCTGGAGCGCTGGCGGCCCCAT
>JBDNIB010000469.1:0-2104 GCA_041688535.1 Prosthecobacter sp. | reverse complement strand
TCCAATTGGATGACCGCAGGCGAGCTGTCATCACGCGGGTGCACCGTTTTTTTGTTCATGATTGGCGGCAGCGGAATCAACCCGTCATTCGCTTCCAGCGCGGCCTTGAGCGCCTGGAGGTCAATCCACAGATTGTTCGTGTTGAAGTAGCGATGCGTGTCGATGTTTTGAAAATGCAGCTCTTCGTCCTTCGGACACTGGGCCGACTCACGCAGCAGGAAGCGCCCGTCGCGCAAACGCACTGCGAGATGACCGCCCTTTTTGTCGGAATCCGTGCGGCGTGTGACCTCCATCGCAAACGGCATGCCGCTGTCCACAAACCACGCGAGGATCGCCGGATCGAGCGTGGCACCGAGGTTGTCGGAGTTCGACACAAACGCATAGCGCACGCCGCTGCCGAGCAGCCGTTCCAGCCAGCCGGAACCTACAAGACATGCATAGATGTCGCCATGCCCCGGCGGACACCATTCTTGATCAGAATTGGCGGGCCACGTCGCCGGCTCCAGCGAACCAGCCAGCACCTTCGGGGCCTTGTTCTGCATCAGTTCCCATGTCTCACGCCCGCCGAGCTGTGGAAAACGTTCGGCGAGATGCGCGGTCGTATCCGCCGAAGTGCTGAAGCTGTTCATCAGCATGAACATCGGCACCTCGCCGCCGGTCTGCGCACGCAAGCGGAGGATCTGCTTGGCGGTCAAATCAATGAAAGTATCCGCACCACGCACCGGCAGCAGGGACTTCGCCTTTTCCAAGCCCATGCCCGTGCCGAGGCCGCCGTTGAGTTTGAGGATCACAGTTTGTTTGAGCAACTCTGCCGCACGTCCTGCATTGGGCGGCGTCAGTGTATCTGCGCAAGGCAGTTCCTTTGCCGGCGCAATCGTGCTTTCAGGGATCATGCCCGTCTCGCCCGCCAACAGCGCCGCATAACTGCCACGAAACGCACGAATGGCCGCATCACTCAGCCCGGCGGCCTGCATTTTTTGGCGAAAGGGTGCAAAGGAGGTTTCGATCTGTTCAGGAGTGTGGGTCGGGCTGCTCATGCCGCAAGGCTAGAGGATCGGGAGGGCGAGGCAAACGGTGATTCTGGGAATGCTCGTGGCACTCCAATGACGCATGTCCGGTCACGTCGTATTTCGCTCATTCTTTGTCGTGACGGCTTCGAGCGATTGCTTCATGTTTTGTTCCCATGAAATCCGCTGCCGTCGTCAATTACGCGCCTGAAAAAGGCTCCGTCGAAATCCGTGAAATCGAAATGCCCACCATCGGTGCTGAAGATGTGCTGCTGGAAGTCGCCAACGTCGGCGTCTGCGGCTCCGACCTGCACCAGTGGACCGCCGATCACTCCTGGCCGGTGAATTATCCCGTCGTGCTCGGCCATGAGTTCGGCGGACGTATCGTGGAAGTCGGCAAGGACGTCGAAGGCTGGAAGGAAGGCGACCGCGTGGTCTCTGAAACTGCCGCGATCATCAGCCCGAACAATCCGATGACGAAGCGTGGTCTCTACAACCTTGATCCAACGCGCAAGGGCTTTGGCTACGGCGTGAACGGCGCGATGACGAAGTATGTCCGCGTGCCCAGCCGCATCCTGCATCACGTCCCAGATGCGCTGCCATTTGAGCAGGCCTGCCTCACCGAGCCCTGTTGCGTGGCTTACAGCGCCGTGGTGAAAAATGCGCGTATCGAGCCCGGTGACCGCGTCGTCGTGCTCGGCCCTGGCACCATCGGCATCCTTTGCGCAGCGATGGCGCGGCTGTGTGGCGCGCAGGTCGCCATCGTCGGCCTGCCGCAGGATGCGCATCGTCTTGAACTCGCCCGCAAGCACTATGGCTGCGAGGTCATCATTGGCGATGCCAAGCCATGGGCGCTCGAACGCGATGGCCTCGGCTGCGATGGCGTCATCGACGCTGCTGGTGCCAGCGCCACGCTCAAGATCGCGCTCGACATCGTGCGCCCCGCCGGCTGGATCAGCAAGGTCGGTTGGGGACCGCAGCCGCTTGGCTTCAACATGGATCCGCTCGTGCAGAAAAACATCACCCTGCAAGGCAGCTTCAGCCACAACTGGCCCATCTGGGAGCGCGTCATCGCCCTGCTCAGCAGCGGTCAGTTT
>JBDNIB010000468.1:0-7222 GCA_041688535.1 Prosthecobacter sp. | reverse complement strand
CGTCGTTCTGCGCGACGTGGAAGTCGATCGTCCAGGGGCGCAGTTTGTCGGTCATGGCTTCGTAAGCGGCCCAGAATTCGGCGTCACTGTAGCCTTCCTTGAGCAGGGCATGCTCAGGGGCGTTGTAGCCGAGCGTGTAGAGGTAAGTGTGCGCGAGGTCGGCCTGGAAGCCGAGCGCTTCAGGCATGCCGACGCCTTCGAGGACGTCGAGCATGTCTTTCCACGAATGCATGCCAGCCCAGCAGATTTCGCCTTCGGCGGCAAGGCGCTCGCCATGGTCAGCAGCGATGCGGGCGGCCTTCTTGAAGGTGTCCACGATGCGGGCCGTGCTGGCCGTCGGACTCTCACGCCATTTGGCGACGCCGAACTCAGCGGAATCGATGCGGATGCAGCCGTATTGACGGACACCGTGCGCATTGAACACCTTGGCGATGCGGCAGGCCATCTTCACAGCGCTGAGGAATTTCTCCTGCTGCGCGTCATCACCCATCGCGGAATCACCCACAGTGCCGGACCACACAGGAGCCACGAGAGAGCCGACGCTGAACCCCTTGGAGGCGATCAAATCAGCGATCTTTTTGAGCTCGTCATCGCTAGCGTCAGGATCGGTGTGAGGCTTGAATAGGAAGTAGTCGATGCCTTCGAACTTCTGGCCGTTCACGTTCGCGGCAGCGGAGAGATCGAGCATCTTTTCGAGGCTGATCGGTGGTTCCTGGCCTTCGCCATCGCCTTTGCCGACGAGTCCGGGCCACATTGCATTGTGAAGTTTGGGTGAGGTGTAGCTCATGATGGGTGCTGGGTTGGGAGAAACGGAATTTCGAGGTTAGCCGGTGCGTTTGGATGCGCACGAAAAAAATTGCTCATTTCGCCTTCTTCGGCTTCGCAGCAGGCGTCGGCTTGCGCAGCACGACAGGGACGGCGTTCTGCTGTGACGCGCCGACGGTGCTGCGGCCATCGGTGACAATTTTTTCGAGCTGGGCGGTCATTTTGGCTACGATCTCGGGCTGCTTGCTTTGAAGATTGTTCTTTTCCGCGATGTCCGCTTTCAAATTGTAGAGTTGGGTGTCGGGCAGGCTCTGTACGCTGGGGCTGCCAGGACGGGGATCGCTCCAGCCACCGGAACCGGCGCAGAGTTCGAGCTTCCAGTCCGCCTCGCGGATGGCGAAGCTGCCGTTGATGGAATGATGGATCACGCTTTGACGCGTGGACTTGCTCGTCTCACCGAGCAGCACGGGCAGGAAGCTGAAGCTGTCTTCCGCCGCGTTTTCCTGCAGTTGCACGCCAAGGATGGCGGCGGTGGTGGCCATGAAATCGGTGAGGCAGGCGAGCTGGCTGGTCGTCTGACCGCCTTTCACCTTCGCAGGCCAGCGCACGATGAAAGGCACGCGATGACCGCCGTCATAGATGTCCGCCTTGTGGCCGCGCATGTTGTAGCTCGGGTTGTGGCCCTTGGCAATGAGCTCGGGGAAGTTCGCCTGTGGGGAGCAGCCGTTGTCGCTCGTCACGATGATGAGCGTGTCCTTGGCGATGCCCGACGCCTCCGTGGCACGCATGACCTGGCCGATGGCGTCGTCGGTTTCCATGACGAAATCGGCGTAGAGGCTGATACCGCTTTTGCCCAGCCACTTCTCGCTCGGTAGAATGGGTGTGTGCGGCGAGTTCAGCGGCATGTAGATGAAGAACGGCTCGCCTTTTTTCGCACTCGCCGCTTTCTCATTGATAATCCTCAATGCGCGCAGTGTGAATGCTGGCAGCACGTCCTCGCCACGGAAACCGGGCGAGCCAGGGCCCTCGCGGGTGAAGCTCATCTTGCCGCCCGAGCCGTTCATGACGAGCTTCATCATCTCCGTCGGATTCGCCGCCACGCGGTCGTTTTCGATGAAGCAATACGGCACCATGTCCAGCGAGGCGCTGATGCCGAAGTAGCTGTCAAAGCCGACGCTGGTCGGGGCGTTCGCGATGGGTTTCGTGAAATCGACGTTATTCACCTGCGCGGCGGATTCGATGCCGAGTTCCGTGACCTCGCCCTTGCGCACCCAGTCCATGCCGAGGTGCCATTTCCCCACGCAATGCGTCGAGTAATCCTGCTGTTTGAGCATGTCGGCCACGGTCAGGCGGCCTTGCTCGATCAAACGTGGGCTGAGGCCACCGAGCACGCTGCTTTGCAGCTTCGAGCGCCAGGCGTAGCGGCCGGTCAGCACACCGTAACGGGTCGGTGTGCAGACGCTGGAGCCGGAATGCGCGTCGGTGAAGGTCATCCCCTCAGCGGCGAGCCGGTCCATGTGCGGTGTGGCGATCTTGCCTTCAGGATTGAGGCATTTCACATCGCCGTAACCGAGGTCATCGCAGAGGATGAAGATGATGTTCGGCTGGTCGGCGGCGTGGGCGGTGAACGAGAGACAGAGGAGCGCGGTAAGGGCCAGGAGTCGGTGCATAGTCCGATGACAACGCGCTCAGCCTTCCGAGCTATCGAGATATTCCAGTGCCTTCGAGAAACTGGCCTGTGTGAGGAAATGATTCAGCCGTGGCGGCAGTTCAGCGCGGTGGTGCAGATGTTCCGCACCGAGTTGCTCCGAGACCTGCTGCAGCGCCAGCAGATGCGCCGCCGCATCGCGATCCCGGAACGAGTGATCGGCGATGAGATCGAGACGGCGTTGTAGCAGCGTGCGGAGGTGGGAGAGATCGGGCATGGAGCGATTATGCAGCACTTGCGATCCTCCGGCAAGGGCGCAGGTCTTGCTGACGTTGCTGCTGTGCCGCAACATTCGCGCTTTATGAAACACCTCGCCCTCCTTCTCCTCTCCGCATCGGCCTTCGCCGCCGACACCCGCGACGCCGACTTCCAAATGAGCATTGAGGAGATGTTTCCGAAACTTGTCGAGATCCGGCGGGACATTCACATGCACCCAGAATTGTCGAACGAGGAAGTGCGCACGGCGAAGCTGGTGGTGGATCGTTTGAAGGAACTCGGCTTCACCGACATCCAGACCGGCGTGGCGAAGCATGGGGTGGTGGCGATGCTCAAAGGCACGCGCGACGGCCCCTGCGTGGCGGTGCGGGCGGACATGGACGCGCTGCCGATCAAGGAACTGCGCAGCGTGCCGTATCGCTCGCGGAATCCGGGGGTGATGCATGCCTGCGGACATGATGTGCATGTGACGTGTGCGCTGGGCGTGGCGGAGCTGCTGTCAAAGCATCGTGATCGCGTCAAAGGCAGCGTGAAGTTTCTGTTTCAACCGGCGGAGGAGGCGATGCCCGCAACGTTCAAGGGCGACTGGGGTGCGAAGCTGATGGTGGCGGAAGGCGTGATGGAAAATCCCAAGCCGGCGGCGGTGTTCGGCCTGCACACGACGGCCACGGTGCAACCAGTAGGCACCACGGATGATGGTGTGCATTACTTGAAGGCCGGGCAGATCGGTTACACGCCGGGCTTCGACAATGCGAACAGCGACCGCTTTCACATCATCATCCACGGCAAGATGGCGCACGGTGCCGCGCCGCACAAAGGCGTGGATGCCATCGTCGTGGCGGCGGAGGCGATCATGGCGCTGCAACTGATCAAAAGCCGCCAGACGAACACGCGCCAGCCGCTCGTCATCAGCATCGGCACCCTCAGCGGCGGCGATCGCGAGAACATCATCGCGGAAAAGGTCGAGATGGGCGGCACGGTGCGCACCTACGATGGCAAATTTCGCGATGGCATCATCGAGCAGATGCACCGCATCCTCAAAGGCATCACCGCGGCGCATGGCGCGACTTACGAGATGGAATATCGCAAAACGTAACCGAGCATCCGCAACGATCAGAAGCTCGTCGATGCCACGCTGCCAGTCTTCAAACGCATCGTTGGTGACAAGAACGTGATCGAACTCATTCCCGGCATGGGCGGCGAGGATTTCAGCTTCTTCGCGGAAGTCTCTCCCGGTTTTTTCTTCCGTCTCGGTGTGGCGAACGAGGCGAAAGGCATGACCTACGGCGCTCACACGCCGATGTATGACTGCGACGAGGAGAGCATCAAAACCGGCGTGGCCGTGATGGCGGCGGCGGTGTGTGATTTTCTGGATGCAAGCAAATGACCCGCGCTGCGTTTCCAACCGACCATGAAGGCCAGCCTCATCCTCGTTGCATTCACGCTGTGCAGCGGCGCTCTCACTGCCGCTGATTACAAGTCGCCCTACAAGGTCGATTTCACCTTCAAGGAGGAGGAACTGATCGGCGATCTGCTCAAAGGACCGCGTGGTGATTGGAAGGATGAAGCGAGCGTGCCGTATCGCGACTGGTATGACGCCGCCAATCAGAAACGCTGGCGTTACTGGGGACCGGCGGCGAAGCATTTCAATCCAGAGCCGCCTGCGGACTGGCCGAAGGATGAGAAGCAGACGACGCCCGTGACGAAAGGCATCGATTGCAGCAACTTCACCGCGTTCGTGTACAACCTCGCGCTCGGCATCAAGCCGACCGGCGATGTGCAGGATCAAGCCGTGCTCACAGAAGCTCCCGGACCTGGCACCGGCCGCACCACACCGATGAAACGCATCGAGATTCCCACCAGCTACGAGAATTTTGAAAAGACCCTGCTCACCGGCGACTTGCTGTTCGTGAAGAGCAACAAAGGCGAAGTCACGCATGTCGTGCTGTGGGTCGGCAAGATCGGCCACAGCCCCGATGGCCTGCCGCTGGTCCTCGACAGCACCGGCAGCGGCGCGAAGGACAGCAACGGCAACGAAATCCCCAATGGCGTGCATCTGCGCCCGTTCAAACGCGGCTTCTGCCAGTCACGCGAGCCATGCGCTGCGCATCATTCCGGAGGGGAAATATGCCGGAGCGCGTGTGTGTTGAGCGCAGCGAGACCACTCGCCATTTTCAACCCAGCGGCAGCCCATCGCCCATCGCCCTCACGTTGAGGTCAACATCTGAGTTTCGCGATACAGGCAAACGCCGATAGACGTGCCATAAAAGGATTGTCAGACACCAGCAACCTGACGCCATTGCCAGTGCGTAGGCGGTGCGTAGGGGTGCGTAGGGGTGCGTGGAATCGTCGGGGAGGGGTGAAACCGAGTATTTCAAATATCTTGTAGAAAAACATTCTTTGATGTAAACATTCTTTTTTATTGGTTCACCCCCCCCCCTTAAACATCGCCCATTAAAACTCTTGGAAGTATTTTAACCTGATGAGCACACTTCTCTTAACCATCCCCACGAATCACATCCTAGCCGTTGTGCCACTATTCGTTTGGATTGCCATAATTCTTGCCGGAGCAATTTATGGAGGATATGAAATTATAAAGGGGCTAATTCCCGAATTCGTCGAGCCGATCAACAAATTCCTAGACGTATTGAGCGGGCCAGTTGGCTATGGAGTTGCCGTCTTGCTCGTTGCTCTGGCGATCTATTTCGGCCGCCCCTCCACGAAAAACAAAGGCCACTAAGTGGGAACTGACGATGCCTGGGAGGATGCGGAGACTCATTTGGATTGTTGGGCTGTTTTTGGCCCTCGCATTACTGGCTGCGTGCGGTGGTTCGAGTGGCGGAAATCCGATCACCGAAGCATACAGGTCTGGTTTCAAGGAAGGATATGTCAAGGCTTTGCAAGACCAGAAAGACAAAGTCGCAGAAGGGCTTGATAAGGCTCGACAGGAGATTTCTGGGAAATTGATTTTGGCTGCGCTCATTGCTGTTGTTGGGGTTCTCTTTGGACCTGCCGCAACGGAAGCCCTCCGAACACGGGTCGTGAACACTTTTAAATTGACCCTCGAGCAGCAAGTGAGTTTGGCTCATTGGTTATTCTGGCTGATTGTGGTCGGATGCTCTGCGGCAACATTCTTTGTGGGTGAACTTATTTTGGTCAGACCTGCTGTTTATATTCTCCTTGCGGGGGCGATCTTTGCGTTCTTACGACACCTCCTCCCGTCCATTCAAGAAGACGACAAACCTGCACGAAAACAGTCGATAGCCAAAATCAAATCCCTGTTGTTTTTGATCTTGGTTTTCTACATTTTGCTGAGTATTCTGTCGGACCGAGGCTTCCTCAATATTACCATTAAGACGCCCTAAAACGACGTCTGGGAAACGGGGCCAGACGACGTGAAAGCGTAGGAGAATGGCACTTCAAGACCGTTCACTTTGCGGGAGAGCACGATTTGTTAGAGTGCGCGTACTATGAGCACACCATCCAACACAGCGACCATCATCACGTAGTCAGGCACCTTTATCGGTATCGACTACCATAATCGTTGCCGCGTCTGACCCGCCATGCTCGCGCTCCATCAACGCTCGCGTTTCATGCGGAGCACTTCCTCCACTTCACCGACAGTCAGGCAGTTGATGACATCCTTGCGGGTGAGCCAGCCTTTGCGGGCGGCTTTGATGCCGTAGATCACGGCTTGCAGGCCGTGGACGCTGTGGGCGTCGGGATTGATGCTGCACTTCACGCCTTTCTCCTTCGCGAGCTTCCACCAGCGCCAGTCCAGATCGAGACGCCAGGCGCTGGCGTTGAGCTCGATGATGGTGCCGGTGGCGGCGGCGGCATCAATGACGGCAGCGATGTTGACGTGGTAGGCGGGGCGTTGCAGCAACAGGCGACCGGTGAGATGGCCGAGCATGGTGACGTGCGGATTTTCGATGGCGCGGATGATGCGCCGCGTCATCTTGGCCTCGGGCAGATTGAAGACGTTGTGAACGGAGGCGACGACGTAATCGAGCTGGGCCATGATCTCGTCGCTGAAGTCTAGGCTGCCGTCTTTAAGGATGTCCACCTCGCTGCCGGCGAAGATGCGGAAGTCGTCGAACTCGGTGTTCAAGGCGCGAATCTCCGCGATCTGCGCGAGCAGACGCTTCTCATCAAGGCCGTTGGCCTGGAAGGAGGATTTGCTGTGATCGGCGATGCCGAGGTATTGCAGGCCGAGATCGTGCGCGGCGGCGGCCATCTCGCGCAGGGTCGCGCCGCCATCGCTGGCGGTGGTGTGATTGTGGAAGACGCCACGGAGGTTTTCGAGCTGAATGAGACGCGGCAGACCGCCGTGCTCGGCGGCATCAATTTCGCCGGTGTTCTCCCGCAATTCAGGGTCGATAAAATCGAGGTCGAGAGCGCGATACAGCTCCGCCTCGTCATGGATCGGCGGAATGACGGGGGCCTCGGCATGCTCGGGCACCTGGGTGAAGGCATACTCATTGAGCGACCAGCCACGCGCGAGCGCACGCTGGCGGATGGCGACGTTGTGCT
>JBDNIB010000048.1:0-4482 GCA_041688535.1 Prosthecobacter sp. | reverse complement strand
GGCGTGTGGTCCGTGTCACGCATCATGCAGGTCACGAATGCGACGCTGCCGGTGGTGACGAATCCTGGCGCGCAGAATGTGCCGCAAGGCTCCGCCGTATCGTTGCAGGTGAATGCCAGCGTGACTGGCGGTGCCATGAGTTATGCCTCCACTGGCCTGCCGACGGGTCTTGGCATCCACGCCACGACGGGATTGATCTCTGGCACCGTCACAGCTGCGCCAGGAACCTATCGCAGCACGGTGTTTGTCACGGCTTCAGGGCGGGTGGCATCCGTCACCTTCAATTGGATTGTGGTGTTGCCGAATCTCGGCAGCGGTCAGATCATGCGCGAGTGGTGGATGGAGATCAGCGGCACCACCGTCGCCTCTCTGACCGGCAATGCCATCTATCCCGCCAATCCCAACGGGCGTGATGTGCTTGGCTCTTTTCAGACGCCGCAGAACTGGGATGATCAGACCGGCCAGCGTGTGCGCGGCTTCCTGCATGTGCCGGTGACGGGTCAGTACCGCTTTTACATCAGCAGCGATGATGAATCGAGCCTGCTACTCAGCACCGATGACAATCCGCTCAACGCAGTGCAAATCGCCAGCCAACCGGATTACACGCCGCCGCAGACTTGGACGTGGTATTCGCAGCAAACATCTGTCTTGATCACTCTCAATACTGGGACGCGATATTACATCGAAGCGGTCACGAAGGATGGCAATGGGGACGATCATCTCGACGTCGGCTGGAAAAAGCCCGGTGACACGGCCATCAGCGTGATCGCGGGCACTTACCTCAGTCCGTATATGCCGGTGCAGAATCCGGCGATCGTTTGGAGTTTTGAGGAGGCTGCTTGGAATGGCACGGCGAATGAGGTCAAAGCATCGGAACAGGGCATCTACCGATACGAGGGGAAGGCCAATGCCGGTGCCAACACCACAACGACGAATCCTGCCCTAGATGGTGATCCGGGCACTGGTCGCCACGCCGAGTTTGATGGCACCACGCAGAGTGTGGTGGTCCCCTATAACGAGGCGTTAAATCCCAACGACTTCACCATTGCCGCATGGGTGCGTTTGGACACTGTCGCAGGTGCGGAGCGGTGCATTCTGTCCTCACAGGAGACTGCTGGCGGCACGACGCGTGGTTATGGGCTGTGGATCAGCAGTGCCGGCAACTGGCAGTTGCGCACCGGGACGGCAGCCGCCGCATTGAGCGGGCCAGTTGCCACCTCCGGGCAATGGACGCACCTCGCCGCCACTTTTCGCACCACGAATGCCAGCACCCGCGCCGGAGTGCGTAGGCTGTTTATCAATGGTGTTCAGGTGGCCGAGGACAGCGGCTCTTATGCATTGAATGTGGCGCAACCCTTCGTCGTCGGCGCGGCAGGCAACCTGGGGGCGGCGTTCTTCGTCGGCGCGGTGGATGAGGTCACTCTGCACCATGCTCCGCTGTCACCGAATGACATTCTTGCGCTGCGCGAATTGCGGCATTCCCCGACGGCAAGGCCGCAAATCACGAACCCCGGCAGTCAGGTGTCCATCATCGGTGCCGTGGTGTCACTGCCGGTCATTGCGGTCGATCCTGAAAATGATCCCATCACGTTTGGTGCCAGTGGCCTGCCGCCTGGACTCGCCATAGCGCCGGCTTCAGGTGTCATCTCCGGTTTGCTCACCACCACGGGTGTTTTCACCGTCATCGTCACCGCGAATGATGGCATCAACACTCCAGCAAGCGCTGCCTTCGTGTGGACGGTGACGAACGGACTCACCTTGCAGCCGCTGGTTGCGGGTCCTAAGCCCAGCGGCAGCTCCCAGACTTTCACCGCTCAGGCTGCAAACGGGGTGAACCCGCGCTTCAAATGGAACTTTGGAGACGGCACACCGGAAACGGCATGGTCGTCAGCAACGAGCATCACGCACACGTTTGCCGCTCCAGGACGCTATCTGGTCACACTTACGGCCACGGATGACACGGACAGCATAGTCACCAGCTCATTTTACCAGGCCATTCACGCGCCTTTGACTGCCAGCAAGCCACGGACCTCCGCCAGTATCGCGTTTGAAGATCTGGCCACCGGGAATGATCGCGTCTGGTGTGTGAATACCGACAACAACAGCGTCTCGGCCTTCGATGTCGTCACCAATGCGCGGTATGCGGAGGTCAATGTCGGCACGGCACCGCATGCTCTGGCTTTGGCACCCGGCGGCAGGCTGTGGGTCACGAACACCGAGAGCGGCACGCTCAGCATCATCAACACCAGCACGCGCAGCTTGACGCAAACGGTGACTTTGCCGCGCGGCTCGCGTCCATTTGGGTTGGTCTTTGATCCTGCTGGCACCGCCGCCTGGGTGGCGCTGGAAGGCACCGGGCGTGTGCTCAAATTGAATCCAAGCACGGGAGCGCAGCTCGCGTCGATTGATGCGGGCGGTCCGGTGCGGCATTTGTCCATCGCCGCTGACAGCGTACGCCTCTATGCCACATGGTTCATCACGCCGTCTGTGGCGGGCGAAAACACCGCGACTCCGTTATTGACCGGAGCAGGGGGACAGGTGGTCGTCATCGGCACGGCAACATCGGTGGTTGAGCGGACCATCTTGTTGAACCCGAGCACTGCGCTCGATACCGAAACTTCGGCCCGCGGTCTGCCGAACTATCTCGGCGCTGCCGTGATCTCGCCGGATGGATTGTCCGCCTGGGTGCCGTCGAAGCAGGACAACATCCAGCGTGGTAATTTGCGGAATAGTCGTCCGCTCAATCACGAGATCACGGTGCGCTCGATCGTCTCGCGCATCAATCTGACCACACAGGTCGAGCACCAGGTCTCCCGCGTGGACATTGACAATGCCGGCATGCCTTCCGCCGCCGCGTTTGACCCGTGGGGCATGTATGTTTTTACCGCGCTGGAGGCCAGCCGGGAGATCGTGATTCTCGATGCCTGGACACGGCAGGAAATTCTGCGTTTCGCCGCCGGTCGCGCACCGCAGGGCATCGTGCTCTCGCCGGATGGCAGCACGCTCTATGCGCAAAACTTCATGGATCGCACAATCACCGTGCATGACGTGAGCGGCATCCTCCAGGGCGGCAGTGCCGCGCCGACCACCACCGCCACGCTGAACGCCATCATCACGGAAAAACTCACGGCGCAGGTGTTGCTGGGCAAAAAACTGTTCTATGACGCCAAGGACTCACGTCTTGCGCTGCAGGAATACATGAGCTGCGCCGCATGCCACAATGAGGGTGGTCATGACGGTCGCGTGTGGGATCTGACCGGCTTCGGCGAGGGATTGCGCAACACGATCACGCTCAAAGGCCACGCCAATCATGGCATGTTGCACTGGACTGGCAATTTCGACGAGGTGCATGACTTCGAGGGGCAGATCCGTGCTCTCGCGGGTGGTTCGGGCCTGATGACGGATGCGCAGTTCAACACCGGCACGCGCAATCAGCCGCTGGGTGATCCCAAGGCCGGAATCTGCGCTGATCTCGACGCGCTGGCCGCGTATGTGAAATCACTGACGCTCAACGGCAGCAGTCCCAGCCGCACCAATAGCGGCGGCTTGAGCGCGGACGCCACGGCGGGTCAGCAAATCTTCCGCGCGCAAAACTGCGCCGCCTGTCATGGCGGTGCGAACTTCACCAACAGTGCGTTGAACATCTTCGCGAGCATCGGCACGCTCAAACCAGCGAGCGGCAAACGGCTGGGCGTGGCACTCACTGGCCTCGACGTGCCAACGCTGCGCGGCGTCTGGGCCACCGCGCCGTATTTGCACGACGGTTCCGCCGCCACGCTGGCCGATGCCATCACCGCGCATCAGGGCGTGACGCTGTCGGCGGCTGACATGAGCAAGCTCATCGCCTTCGTCGCTAGCATTGATGACGCGCCGACAACCGCGCCCTTGCCATTCACGCTAGCGCTCACCACACCTGTCGCCACGGTCAGCGCCCCGTTCACCGTGACAGCGGCCTTCAATGCGTCCGCCAGTGGTTTCACCCTCAGCGATATCGTGGTGGTGAATGGCATCGTCTCCAACTTCAGCGGCAGTGGCGCGAGCTACACGTTCCGAGTCACCCCGACTGCCGCCGGTCTGGTCACGGTGAGCGTGCCTGCGAATGCCGCCACAGACAGCACGACGCTCGGCAACCTAGCTTCGAACGTGCTCAGTGTCAGCTACCTCAATGGCGACACCACGCCGCCAACAGTGGCACTCGCCACCCCGGTCAGCAGTGTTGCCGGGCCGTTCGCTGTCACCGCCACGTTCAGCGAAAGTGTGAGCGGCTTGCTTGCCTCCGAGTTCGTCGTCACCAATGGCACCGTCACCGCGCTGAGTGGTGCGGGCGCGGTCTGGTCTGCCAGGGTGCATCGCCGGAATGATGTTTTATTGTAAATATAACTGTACCCCTTAAATAGGCTGGGTATAGAGTGCGGATGCAGTTGAGTATCACGAACATTCAAGCCACCGACGAAATCGAAGTTAGCGTCGTCTTTCGCATTC